>PWRV01000295.1 GCA_003563455.1 Thioalkalivibrio sp. | reverse complement strand
TCCAGCGCGCGCGCGGCGTCGGCGCCATAAGGGGTTGCGGCCAGGCGTTCCAGCATCCGCTGGATCGCCGGAAATTCCAGGGGTTTCAGGTCGGCTTCCATCACTCCGCCTTCTGGTACATGCCAAGGTAGTCCTTGCGCTCCAGCGGCGGCCGCGCCGCCACCGCCAGCAGGTCATCGAGGTGTTCCGGGTCGCTGATCCCGACCAGCGAGGTGCCGAGCCCCGGCGTGGAGCGGTTGAACTGCAGCGCCCGCTGGGCGGCATTCGGGTAGTCTGCTAGCCGCTCCGCGACCACGTCCACCGACTGCCTGCCGAGGTGCCCCTTCAGCAGCGTGTGCGAGGCCATCATGAAGACCTCGAGCTGGTGCGCCGCCTGCAGCGCAGAGGCGACGTTGCCCTTGCCGGTGGCCGTGTTGAAGCGGGTGAAGCCTTCCAGCATCACCTGGTTGAAGGGCAGCATCGCCAGCTTGAAGTGATGCCGCGCGGCGTCGTCTCCGGTGACCTCCTGCGCGGCCCGCTCCGCGAGGCCCTGCATCGAAGTCAGCGACTGGAACATCTTCGCATCGGTCTCGACCCGAAGGCCCTCGAAGGTGCTGATCCCGTAGGCGCGGATGCGTTTCTCGCGGACCGCCCGCTCCAGCAGCCCGAACACCGGCTCGAGCTTGCGGTTGGTCATTTCCTTGCCGATTTCCGGGATGTGCACCTCCGGCTGATCGACCACGAAGGCGTCCAGGGTCTCGACCCCCATCAGGCTCCGGGACAATTCGATCTGATAATTGATGTACTCCGGTGTCAGCAGGTGCGCACCCTTCGCCAGGTCTTCGCGCGTGCCGAGCCCCTGCGCCACGATCTCGCGCTCGAACCACGCGTTCATGTCCTCCGGGGGGCCGCCCCGCAGGGTGAGAAAGCCGCCCTTGCTGATCAGGAACATCGCCTCGCGCGGCACTCCTTCGGCGAGCGCAGCGCGCACGCCCGCACCGACTGCAGCCAGCGACCGGCCATAGCGGTAGTGCGCGCCAGTGTCGATGACATTGATGCCCAGCTTCAGGGCACGGGCCACGATGGCACTGATGCGTGCATCCACCTCGGGAGTCGCGGCACCGCCGAAGGTCCCCACACCCAGGCTCGACAGGCGCATCTTGGCGCGCAAATACTCGGAGTAGTGTCCCTCCGCGGCGCGGCCGGCGGCCATGTGCTCCTCGGCGTAGGCGCGGGTCGCCTTCGCGTTCGCGTAGCCCGGAATCAGACTGGTTGAAGCCTCCATAAGCGTCCTCGAACAGAATCGGCGCATCCTACGCGAGCCCCGTGCCCGGGAAAAATGCGCCCTCGTGAAGGTGGGGTCAGCGGCGCAGGCGCAGGTAGATCTCCGGAAGCCGGCGGGGCAGCTCGTCAACCCGGTCGATGATGGTGTAGTGACCGGGCCCGAAGATCGCCGGCAGGTAATCCTGACCGCTGGGGTCCAGGGTGATACAGAAGGGATGCACCCCGGCGTCCAGCGCCTCCTTCATCGCCATGCGCGTGTCCTCGTGCAGATAGCGCGCGTCACCCCCGTCGTCATAGTCGGCGGGACGCCCGTCGGACAGGATCAGCAACAGGCGGTGCTGGCTGGTCACCCGGCGCATCGCCCGGCTGGAGTGCCGGATGGCCGCGCCCATGCGCGATGCGAGCCGTCCGGAGATGCCGGCGATGCGTCCGCGGACGGTCTCGTCCAGCGGCTCCGTGAAATCCTTAAGCCAGTAGTAGTGCACCTGATCGCGCTGCCGGGACGCAAAGCCCGAGATCGCGAAGGGGTCCCCGATGCGGTCGATCGCCTCTGCAAACAGCATCATGCCGGATCGGACCCGCTCGACGACCTTGCCCTGACCACTCGGATGACGGGCCATGATCGAAGTCGACATGTCCGCGAGCAACAGCACCGCGGTATCCCGGTGCTGGACCGTTCGGCGACGGTAGATGAAGGCCTTCGGTGACAGCCCGGCACGCTTGTCGGCGACGAAGTCGGTGACGGACTCGGTGTCGAGCTCGTCGCCGTCGAGCTGCCGCCGCAGCGGCGCCATCCGCGTCGGCCGCTGCATCTCGAGGCCGCGCGTCAGCCGCTTCAGGGTGGCGGCGTGCTCTGCCAGGATCGCCTCGGCCGCGGCCGCATTCTGCTCGTCCAGCACCCGCTCGTTCAGGTTTACCCAGTCGCTGATCATGCGCTGCTCGCGATAGTCCCACTCCGGGTACGGAATACCCCCGGTACGGGGTTGCCAGGCCACGCCGCGCTTCGCGACCTGGGCCGGCTGCGGGATGCCCACGCCGATGCGCCCGCCGGATCCGGAGGTCTCCTCGCGCGGCAGCTGGATATCCGCGTCGGGATCCTTCTGGGCCCCCTCGGGCGTCTGCTCCGGGGCCTCCTCCTGCTTCTCGCGCACGAAACGGTGTTCCTCGTAGGCGTCCCCGACGTCGCGGAAGTCGCTGAGATCGCCGTCGCGAAGCCGCTGCGGGTAGACAGGCCGCGCGGCGTTCAGCGACAGGCCGGGCAGGTAGGCCTCCTTGCGCGCGTCGATCCCGATCTCGGGGAACGCCGGATCCTCGAACAGCCGCTCCGCGGCCTCCCAGGCGTCGATGACGGTGGCGTCCGGCTCCAGCATGCGCCG
>PWRV01000335.1 GCA_003563455.1 Thioalkalivibrio sp. | reverse complement strand
TTCCCCTGGTACGAACCCGGGCAGCCGATCCTGTGGTGGAGCCCCGACCCGCGCACCGTGCTCGACCCGGCGGCGCTGCATATCTCGCGCAGCCTTGCCAAGTCGATCCGCAACGGCGGATTCGAAATCAGCTTTGACCGGGACTTCGAGGCAGTGGTGCGGGCCTGCGCGGCGCCGCGGCCGGGGGCCTCGGGGACCTGGATCACGGTTGAGATGCGCCATGCCTACCTGAAACTGCACCAGGCCGGCCACGCTCATTCGCTCGAGGTCTGGCGCGAGGGTGCGCTGGTCGGGGGTCTCTACGGCGTCGCGGTGGGCCGGCTGTTCTGCGGTGAATCCATGTTCTCCCGGGTCCGGGACGCCTCCAAGGTGGGTCTCGCCTGGCTCTGCCGTCATCTCGTTGCCTGGGACTGGCCGCTGATCGACAGCCAGACGCCAACGCCGCACATGCTGGCGATGGGTGCGCGGGAGATCCCGCGCGAGCGTTTCCTGGAACGGCTGCGCGGCCTGACCAACCGCTCGCCCGGCCCGGATGCCTGGCAGTTCGACCCCGGTATCCATCCGCTGGACGCGGGCTGGCGCCGGGGTGACGGCTGAGGGGTAACGGCTGACATGCCGACCAGCTGGAACCGCGTCTACCTGCCGTGGTTCTGGCGCCCGATCAGCTGGGCGATGCACCTGATCCATCAGGGTGTCTTCAAGCGGCTCGCGCTCGCTCGCTGAGGTTGCGGGAGGCTCCATATACTGTTTATATAAACAGTATATGGAGCCAACAGACGTTAGCCCTCCCGGTTATGCCGAACTGGCCTGTTGCAGCAACTTCAGCTTCCTGCGTGGCGCCTCGCACCCGGAGGAACTGGTGGAACAGGCGGCGGCACTGGGCTACCGCGCGCTCGCGCTCACCGACGAGTGCTCGCTCGCGGGCGTCGTTCGTGCGCACGAAGCGGCCAGCGCCACCGGCGTGCACCTGATCGTCGGAACGTTCCTGCGTTTGCACGACGGACCCCGCCTGACCCTGCTGGCGCGTTCTTTGAACGGCTACCGGACCCTGTGCCGGCTGATCCCCCACGCCCGCCGGGCTGCGAGCAAGGGACACTACCGTATCGGGACGGAAGACCTGTTGCGGACGACCTGGGCCGGCCTGCCCGACTGCGAGGTGCTGTGGCACATCGAGGCGGATGCCGGGAATACGGGCTGGGAAGGGAGCGCGGCGCACGATCGCCATTGGGTGCAGAGGCTGGGTCAGGTCGTCCCGATGGGGCGGTTGCACCTTGCGGTTGCACTCGAGCGCAGCCCCGACGACGCGGCGCTGCGGGAGCGGGTGGAGGCACTGAGTGCGGCCACCGGAATCCCGGTCGTCGCCTGCGGAGACGTACTGATGCACGTGCGCGGCCGCCGCGCGTTGCACGACGTGCTGACCGCCCTGCGGCTCAAATGCCCGGTGGCGGAAGCCGCGCCGGCGCTGTTCCCGAACGGGGAGCACTGCCTGCGTCCCCGCGAGGAACTCGCCCGGCTGTATCCCGCCGCCTGGCTGGCCGCAACGCTGCAGGTGGCCGGGCACTGCCAGTTCCGGATGGACGAGGTCCGCTACGAATACCCAATCGATGCGATCCCGCCCGGCGAGCGGCCCGGGCCCTGGCTGCGTCGGCTGGTCGAGCAGGGTTGCCGCGAGCGCTGGCCGGAAGGGATGCCGGAAAGGGTCCGCACACAGATCGAACACGAACTCGCGATCATCGCCGACCTCGACTACGAGCCCTATTTCCTCACCGTGCACGACATCGTCCGTTTCGCCCGCGAACGGGGCATCCTGTGCCAGGGCCGGGGCTCGGCCGCGAATTCGGCGGTCTGCTACGCGCTCGGCATCACCGCGGTGGACCCGGCGCGTTCCAGCATGCTGTTCGAGCGCTTCATCTCGCGCGAGCGCAACGAGCCGCCGGACATCGACGTCGACTTCGAACACGAGCGGCGCGAGGAGGTGATCCAGTACATCTACCGGCGCTACGGCCGCGAACGCACAGCGCTGACCGCCACCGTGATCCGCTACCGGCGTCGCAGCGCGCTGCGCGACGTCGGCCGGGCCCTGGGCGTGAGCCGAGCCCGCATCGACGCGCTGACCGCGAACATGGCCTGGTGGGACGAGGGCATCCCGCGCGAACGCCTGCAGGAGGTGGGGCTGGACCCGGACGGGCCGCTGGCCCGGCAGTGGCAGGTGCTGGCGCAGATGCTGCGCGGCTTTCCCCGCCACCTGTCGCAGCACACCGGCGGCTTCGTGATCGCCGCCGGGCGACTGGACGAACTCGTGCCGATCGAGAACGCCGCGATGGCCGAGCGCACCGTGATCCAGTGGGACAAGGACGACCTCGACGCACTGGGCCTGCTGAAAATCGACATTCTTGCACTGGGAATGCTCTCCTGCCTGCGCCGTTGCCTGGAACTGCTGGCCGTCTGCCGCGACCGGCACTGGGGGCTTGCCGACGTGCCGGCCGAGGACCCGGCGGTCTACGCGATGCTGCAGCAGGCGGACACCGTCGGCGTGTTCCAGATCGAGTCGCGCGCGCAGATGAGCATGCTGCCGCGCCTGAAGCCCGAGACCTTCTACGACCTGGTGATCGAGATCGCGATCGTGCGCCCCGGCCCGATCCAGGGCCA
>PWRV01000020.1 GCA_003563455.1 Thioalkalivibrio sp. | reverse complement strand
TACATGGCGCTGCACGCCGCCATCGACGACCGCCAGCGCGCCTCCAACGCCAGCGCGGTCCTGGCGATGGTTGGCGTGGTGAATGTCCCGATCATCTACTTTTCCGTTCAGTGGTGGAATACGCTGCACCAGGGGGCGTCCATCACGGTGACCGACGCCCCGACGATGGCAACGATCATGTTCGTCACACTGATGATCATGGTTCTGGCGGCCTGGATGTATTCCGTGACCGTAGTGCTCGCGAGGGCGCGTGTGGAGTTGCTGGAGCGGGAGCGCAACGCGCGCTGGGTCCAGGAGCGCCTGGAGGGTGCAAGCAAATGATGGAATTTCTGGCAATGGGCGGTTACTGGCCCTATGTTTGGGGCTCGTATCTGGTAATGGCGGGTCTGCTGCTGGTCGAAATGGTTCAGCTGCGGTACCGGCGGCGCAGCCTGATGGGCTGGATCAGGCGCATGTCCCGATTGCGGGCGCAGGAGGAGAAACAATGAAAAAACGACAGAAACGGCTTTTGCTGGTGGCTGGAGGACTTGCAGGCGTGGTCATGGTGACCGGGCTCGTGCTGAACGCCTTCCGGGACAACCTCGTGTTCTTCCATACCCCCTCGGACATCGTCGCCGAGATCGTTCCGATGGAGCGCACTTTCAGGATTGGCGGCCTCGTCGAAGACGGCAGCGTCGCGCGCGGCGACGACGGGGTGACCGTGCACTTCCGCGTCACCGACACCGCAGTGGCGGTGCCCGTGGTCTACCAGGGCATCCTCCCCACCCTCTTCCGCGAAGGTCAGGGAGTGGTGGCCGTTGGCAGCCTGCAGGAAGGCGGGGTGTTCAAGGCGAGTCAGGTGATGGCACGCCACGATGAGGAATACATGCCGCCGGAGGCGGCGGAGGCCATCAAGCGGGCTCAACGTGAGGCCGCCCGCACCGTTGGGCATCCCGAGGGGTACTGATCATGACTGCCGAAATCGGACTCTTTGCGCTGATCCTGGCGTTCCTGCTGGCGATTGCGCAGGGCACCCTGCCGCTGATCGGCGCCGCCCGCGGGGACACCGCGCTGATGGCGGTCGGGCGCAGCGCCGCCTACGGTCAGGTCGTCTTCCTCGGTATCGCCTACGTGATGCTGACCTACGCCTTCGTGACCGACGACTTCTCCATCGCCTACGTCGCGAACCACTCCAACTCCCTGCTGCCGACCCAGTACAAGGTCTCCGGCGTCTGGGGCGGGCACGAGGGCTCGCTGCTCCTCTGGGTGCTGATCCTCGGGCTCTGGACCGCCGCGGTCGCAACCTTCAGCCGCAGTCTACCCCGCGAAGTGGTGGCCCGGGTGCTGGGCGTGATGGGCCTCGTGGCGGTTGGCTTCATCGGCTTCACGCTGTTCACCTCGAGCCCCTTCGAACGCCTGATCCCGGCGGCACTGGAGGGCCGTGACCTGAACCCGATGCTGCAGGATCCCGGGCTGATCATTCACCCGCCGATGCTGTACATGGGGTACGTGGGCTTCTCGGTGGCCTTCTCCTTTGCGATTGCGGCGCTGATCGGCGGCCGTCTCGATGCGGCCTGGGCACGCTGGTCGCGCCCGTGGACCGCGGTCGCGTGGGCCTTCCTGACCGTCGGCATCGGACTCGGCAGCTGGTGGGCCTACTACGTGCTCGGCTGGGGCGGCTGGTGGTTCTGGGATCCGGTCGAGAATGCCTCGTTCATGCCCTGGCTGATGGGCACCGCGCTGCTGCATTCCCTCGCGGTCACCGAGAAGCGGGGCGGCTTCAAGAACTGGACCGTGATGCTCGCGATCCTGACCTTCTCGCTGGTCCTGCTCGCGGCCTTCCTCGTCCGGTCCGGTGTACTGACCTCGGTGCACGCCTTTGCGGTGGATCCGGATCGGGGTCTTTACCTGCTTCTCTTCATGGCCGTCGTCGTCGCGGGGTCGCTGACGCTGTTCGCCTGGCGAGCCGGCTCGGTCGGGCTCGGGGGCAGCTTCCAGCTGGTGTCGCGTGAATCGGCGCTGCTGACCAACAACGTGCTGCTGGTGGTCGCCGCGGCCGCGGTGCTCCTTGGAACCCTCTACCCGCTGTTCCTGGATGCGTTCGGGCTCGGGAAGATCTCGGTGGGCCCGCCCTACTTCGAGGCGGTCTTCCTTCCGCTGATGCTGCCGCTGCTGCTGATGCTCGGCTTCGGACCTCGCCTGCGCTGGAAGCAGGACAGCCCGACCGAGCAGCTCTGGCGGCTGCGCTGGATCTTCGGGGTGAGCCTGGTGTTTGGCATGATCTGGCCGCTGTTCGTCGGTAACTGGTCCTTCCTCGCGGGGATCGGCGCTTTCCTTGGCCTGTGGATCATCGGATCTTCCTTGAAGGACCTGGTGGACCGGCTCCGTCCCCGGCGCGAGAGCCAGCAGACGCTGGGCACCCGGGTCCGGCGGCTGGGACGGAGCTACGTCGGCATGCAGATCGCGCACATCGGCGTCGCACTCGCGGTGATCGGCATCACCTTCGTGCTGGGCTACGACGACGAGCGTGACGTGCGCATGGCGGTCGGCGAAACCGTGGAGGTCGGCGGCTACGGCTTCCGTCTCAACTCGCTCGAAGAGGTCCGCGGGCCGAACTTCGACGCCGACCAGGCGAACGTCTCGGTGTTCCGCGACGGCCAGCTGGTGACCAC
>PWRV01000213.1 GCA_003563455.1 Thioalkalivibrio sp. | reverse complement strand
GGCGGGGACTGGGGCGCCGGCGGTGTCGAACTGGTGGAGATTCCCACGCCCGACGAGACCCACGACAACATCGTCGCCTACTGGGTGGGCGATCGCGCGTTCTCCGCCGGCGAGCGGCGCCATTATCGCTACCGCCTGACGGTCTTCGACGACATCCCCCCGGGTGATCCGCCGGCCCGCGTGATACGTACGCGCAGCGGTTGGGGTGCCGTTCCCGGTGCGGCAGACCCGCCACCGCGCAGCCTGCGCCGCTATGCCGTCGATTTCGCCGGCGGTGCACTGAAGGATCTCGGCCCGGATGCGGCCATCGAAGTCCGACTGGACACAACCTCCGGCAGCCTCGACGATGTGCATGTCAGGCGGCTTCCGGACGACGAGGGCTGGCGGGCGAGCTTTCTGCTGGACCCCGACGAGGCGCGGGCAGCCGATCTGCGCCTGATGCTCACGCTGGATGACATGCCCGTGAGCGAGACCTGGAATCACGTGTGGTATCCCGATGAACTCTGAGGCGTTACTCGAGCGGCAGCCGTCCGGAGACGTGCCGAAGACGGTTGCGGACTCGACGCTTCGCGCGCCCGCGGCGCGAGGCCGGCGCCTGCTGTTTCTGGGGCTGGTCCTGGGCACTGTTGCCCCCGCCGGCTACCTGATGACCCGCATCCTGCCGATAACGGGAATGGGACCGCTGCTCTGGGTGATCCTCGCGCTGTTCCTGCTCACCTTCACCTGGATCGCAATCTCGTTCTGGACCGCCGCGGCCGGTTTCGTGCTCCGTCTCCTGCAGCGGGATCCGTTGAACCTGCGCCGGATTCCACCGGGCAGCGCCTCTGCTGGCCCCGTCCGGTTGGCCGGGCGGCGGACCGCCATCGTGATACCCATCTACAACGAGGATCCGCTGCGAGTGATGCGGGGTGTGGAGGCCATCTGCACCTCGCTGCTGGATACCGGGCAGGCGGCGGCCTTCGATCTGTTTCTGTTGAGCGACAGCAATGATCCGGCGGTGATCCCCGAGGAGGAAAGGGCGGTGTGGGCCCTTCAGGGCCGGCTGCCGGCACCGTTTCGGACCCATTATCGCCGGCGGTCCGTGAACAGCGGGCGCAAGGCAGGGAATATCGCCGACTTCTGCGGGCGCTGGGGCGGCCGGTACGACTACATGATCGTGCTGGACGCCGATAGCGTGATGGAAGGACAGACGCTGGTGGAGCTGGTGAGGCTGATGGATGCCAATCCCGGTGCGGGGCTGATCCAGACAATGCCGTTGCCGGTGCGTCAGGAGTCGCTCTTCGGACGCCTCCAGCAGTTCGCGAACGCCCTGCACGGGCCGATGCTCGCCACGGGTCTGAGTTTCTGGCAGGGCAGTGCCGCCAATTACTGGGGGCACAATGCGATCATCCGCATTCAGCCTTTCGTGGAGCACTGCCAGCTTCCGGTGCTGTCGGGTCGGCCGCCTCTGGGCGGCGAAATCTTGAGTCACGACTTCGTCGAGGCGGCACTGTTGCGCCGGAGCGGCTGGGACGTGTGGCTATTGCCGGAACTCCCGGGCAGCTACGAGGAGCTCCCGGGAAACCTGGTGGATTACGCCCGGCGTGACCGGCGCTGGTCGCAGGGGAATCTGCAGCACCTGCGGCTCCTGGGCATGGCCGGCCTGCATCCGGTGAGCCGGGTACACTTTCTGTTCGGTGCGCTCGCCTACCTCGCCTCCCTGTTCTGGCTGCTGATGCTGGGGACGGCCTCGGCGGCTGCGGTCGCGGCGTATCTTAACCCGGCACCGCCCGGCACCTCCTCGATTGCGAGCGACCTCGCGCCGGTGCAGGCGCCGCTGGCCTACGTGCTCCTCGCAGTAACGGGCGTGATGTTGCTATTGCCCAAGCTGTTCGGGATCACGCTGGCCATGTACCGTGAACGCGAGCGATTTGGCGGACCGTCGCGGCTGGTCGCCGGCGGACTCCTGGAAACCGTTTTTTCGGTCCTGATTGCCCCCTTGATGATGGCTTTCCACAGCCTCTTCGTCGCCTCGGTTGCTCTTGGCCGGAACGTCGGCTGGACGAGCCAGTCGCGCGAGGGGCGCATGGTTTCATGGCGCGAGAGCGGGCAGCGTACCGGTGCCTTCGTGCTGGCTGGCCTTGCCTGGGGCGGCATCGTGGCGTGGTGGGCACCTGCGTTTTTCTGGTGGCTGTCGCCCGTGTTTGCGGGCCTGTTGCTCTCGCCTCTGCTGGTCCGCGTCAGCGGGAGCCGGCGTGCGGGAATCTGGCTGCGTGAGCGCGGTCTGCTGCTTGCTCCATCGGAACTGGTGCCAGGCGCCACGCTGGCAACGCTCGCACAACTCGAGTCCACCGCGGCTGCCGTTCGTGCACGGAGGGGGGCGGCGGAGTCGGGTGCACCGGTCACCTGGCTTGAGGATCACCGGGTACGGAAAGAGGCTGCGCGCAGCCAACAGGCGAACGGCGACCGTTGCATCGCGGGAAGCATGCCGGGGGGCATGCGTAACGACGCATGAATCGGTCTGCCAACGGCGAAGCGACCGGACGCGGCAGCGCGGTTGCCGAATGCCGAAGCGCATCGACAATTGCCAATCGTCGCCCGTTAAACGACATGATCTGGGCGCGCAACGAGCGCGGCGGTGCGTGTGCAGTGCACGCACCGGCCCGGCGCTGCCAATGCAG
>PWRV01000109.1 GCA_003563455.1 Thioalkalivibrio sp. | reverse complement strand
TGCAGCGCTCCTTCATCGGCTGCGTGTCGGACGTGGACCAGCGCGAAGCGCGGGAAGTGGGCGAAAAGGCGGTGCAGTACGCGATGTGGGGCGACAGCGACGGATCGGTGGTCATCGACCGCACCGGTTTCTATTCGTCGGACTACCGTCTCCTGCCGCTTGAGGCCGTGGCCGGCAAGACCAAGGTGATGCCCGACGAGTTTATCGCCGAATCCGGCACGGACGTCACCGACGCCTTCCGCCTGTATCTGCGGCCACTGCTGGGCTCCGGAATGCCGGACGCGTACCGGTTGCGCCAGAACCTGGTGCCCCGGGTGCTGAATCCCTGAGCCGGCGGGGCCTCTGCCCGTCCCTCCCCTCTCCCGCAAGCGGGAGAGGGGCCGGGGGTGAGGGGGCGACCTAACCCAGCTCCTCGAAGATCCGGTCCCGGATATCGGTCACCGAGCCGACGCCCGCGATCTTCACGTAACGCGGGGCATCCGGATCGCCGGTCTCGGCCCACTTCGAATAGAAGTCGACCAGCGGCTTGGTCTGGCTGTGGTACACCTCGAGACGCTTGCGTACGGTCTCTTCCTTGTCGTCGTCGCGCTGGATCAGCGGTTCGTCGGTCAGGTCGTCCCTGCCCTCGATACGCGGCGGATTGAAGATCACGTGGTAGGTTCGGCCCGAAGCGGGGTGCACCCGGCGGCCACTCATGCGCTTGATGATCTCGTCGTCGTCCACGTCGATCTCGACCACGAAGTCGAGCGTGATACCCTCTTCCTTCAGGGCCTCGGCCTGGGGGATGGTGCGCGGGAAGCCGTCGAACAGGAAACCGTTTGCACAGTCGGGCTTCTGCAGGCGCTCCTTGATCAGGCCGAGAATGATGTCGTCGGACATCAGGCCGCCGGAGTCCATCACCTTCTTCGCCTCCTTGCCGAGCGGGGTCCCTTCCTTCACCGCGGCGCGCAGCATGTCGCCGGTCGAGATCTGCGGGATGCCGTAGCGCTCGCAGATGTACTGGGCCTGCGTGCCCTTGCCGGCACCCGGCGGACCCAAAAGAATCAATCGCATGGCTTCGCTCCTTTAGTGTTTTCAAAGTATGTTATCAATCCGGGGCCGAGCGGCCGCGGTGCGCGGCGCTACAGTACAGCTTCAGTAGAGGCCCGCACAAGGCTTGCCGCCGGGTGGCTTCCCACATTCAGACGGAGGAGACAGGAACGATCATGGAACCCGGCCCACGCGAAATCACCACACCGTTCCGACCGATCCCGCTGGACATTCCGGAGGGAATGAAGCCGAACGAGTTCTTCAATAGCACCGAGAATCTTGCGGACCTCGTGAACAACAACGGGCTGCTGGTCAATCCGGAGAATCTGCTGCTCTATCGCAAAGCGCTCGGGCACAGCAACGAATTCGACGCGTCGATCATCTACAACACCTCGAAGGTGATTCTGGATCCGCTCGGCAGGCCCGTGCGGCGCACGCAGGTGCCCGAACATGTTCGGCAGGTCTGGAACCGGATGAACGGCATCATCATCGAGTACATGCTCGAGCAATCCCCCGACCCTGCCGATGCGTTGATTCTGGCGGGCGAGGCGAGTCTGGACGCGACCTGGCCACTGACCGCTCCGGGTGTGCCGAGCATTCGGATGCTGCACAACCACTTCATGGTGTTCCCGATGGTGGAACTGAAGAAGGCACCGCTGGCGGATCCGGCCAACCCCAACCTTACCGACGGCGGCCAGCACAGCCTGTTCCAGGCCTACATGCGGGACGTCTACCGCGAGTTCTTCACGCGGGCTTTGGAACTGCGCCTCCTGAAGCCGGCCGCCGACGGCGATGCGCGGCTGGGACTGACGGGCTACCCCCAGGGACTGCCCAGCTGGGAGATTCAGGGCGGGGTGGCGGCGCTGCGCGAAGTGCGCTTCTGGCGGGAGTACGACGAGATACTGAAGGGCTTCCTGGATTTCTACCGGACTTTCTTCTCACAGGTTTCCACGCGCAATGCGCCGATGCCCGAGGGAGTGCATTTTCCGCGGCACGTCGAGGAGGTGCTGCTGTTCAACAACGATTTCCTCAAGACCGCGAAGAAGGTTCGCGACCACTGCATGCACGATGCCCGGTACGCCCACGCCATTCGCTGGCAGCCGGCCTTCAAGCAACTGATCTACCGAAACGACGCCGGCCAGCTGATCGTGACCATCAGCCAGAATTCCATTGGCAACGCGATCACCGAGCTGCTTGGCGTGGTGGTGAACCGGCAGCCGGACGCGGAGGCCTACGAGCGGCGCGAACCCGCACTGGTGGAGAAGCTGCTGGAAGTGCGCCGGCGCCTGGTCGAGGCCGATCTGGGCGAGGGGATCGCGACGGATTACTGGCCGGCGGGTTAGCGTGAAAGTCACGTACTTTCCCCTCTCCCGCTTGCGGGGCCGGGGGTGAGGGCCGGGCCCGGCGCTGCGCCCCCACCCCAACCCTCCCCCGCACGCGGGGGAGGGGGAGGGGGAGGGAGCTCTTTCATCGTCGGGGGTGGCTCAGTGCCATGGGAGTTAGCGTGGGGTATCGCGGTTGCAAGGCGCTTCCACGCGTGAGAGGGAATGCCCCTCAGGACACCGACTGGTAGTAGAGGTTCTGCGGGTGATTTGCCTGGGCAAAGAAGAACCAGCGTTCGGCGATCAGTCCGAGGTACTGGATCAGGGCTGCGGCGATCAGCACGCTGGTCGGGTCGACCGTCATCAGCAGACTCACGGCCAGCAGGACTGTCGGGATCGCGAAGGCGGCGATCAGGAAGATCCACTTCACCGCACGGACGAAGCCGTCCGACTTGTGATGAAAGAACTCCCGGGTGTTGAAGGACCCGCCCATGAATCCCTGCGACTTTTGCACGATGCGGGGGTGCTTGATCCCGATCGCGGTCTGCAGCGTGGATTTCGGCTTGATCCTCGCGTTGCGGATGAGCGAGGCGATCCGGGTGCCCAGTCCGAGCAGGGTCAGCACGATCGCGATCGATGCGAGCACCGGAACCAGTTGCGCTCCGGACCACGCGGCATAGGCGGTTGCAAGGGTGAAGCCGGAGGCCGCGCCAAGCACCGTATAGTTCACCACGGTCAGCGGCGAGTGCCACTCCTGCAGGAACTTCACGGCCGCATAGATCATCGCGGTGCTCACGTAGAGCGCGACCGCAAGCAGTGTGCCCGCGGCGCCGAGAGCCACGGTCGCCAGTACCGCGCGGTCGCCGGGCAGCGTGAACAGCGTTGGATTGAAGTTCAGCCAGTGTGCCAGGCCGTAAAGGAAAACCACGCCCATGAAGGCGGGCAGCACGATGACTTCGCGCGAGAGCCACGAGGTGCGCCACTTGGTGGCGGTGCGCCACGCGCGCTCCGGCCGGCCGAGGTGGAAGAACGACGCGAACAGGCCGAGGCCGAGCAGGATCAGCGAGGCCAGGATGCCGAGCGCAAAGAAGGTCCCGTTCTGCATCGGTGCCATGCCAAGGAGCCCCAGGGACTCGACGAGGAACAGCGCGATGAAAAGGCCCTGGCCGGCGCCAATCAGCGTGGTGAGGAAGATCACGGAAAACGCGGGATGCATGATGAATTCTTCCTCCGTTACCAGCTCGTGACGTCGTCGAGCGAGGGCTCGTCGCGGTCGGGCTTGGGTAGCTTGCTGTCGATTCTGAGCGGGTTGTCGCTGCGCTCGAGCTCATCCTCGCGCACGGTGATGCGCGTCTTGTGCCGCGGCAGGTAGTGGTTGGCCGGCTTGGTACCCCACTCCGGCATCAGCTGATAGCCGCCGTTTTCGCGGATCGCCGTCGACACCTCGGAGTCGGGATCGTGAACGTCTCCGAACAGTCGGGCGTTCGTCGGGCAGGCGCGCACACAGGCGGGCTTGCGGTCCCATTCCGGTAGCGTCTCGTCGTAGATTCGGTCCACGCAGAGGGTGCACTTGGTCATCACCTTGCGCTTGGCGTCGACCTCGCGAACGCCGTAGGGACAGGCCCAGGAGCAATACTTGCAGCCGATGCACTTGTCGTAGTCGACCAGCACGATGCCGTCTTCCTCGCGCTTGTACGACGCCCCGGTTGGGCAGACCGGTACACAGGGCGGCTCCTCGCAATGGAGACAGGACTTCGGGAAGTGCACGGTCTCGGTATTCGGGTATTCCCCGACCTCGAAAGTCTGCACCCGGTTGAAGAAGGTTCCGGTGGGATCGGCGTCGTAGGGGCGCAAGTCGACCAGCGGGCCGGCCTCGCCGGACGTGTTCCACTCCTTGCAGCTGGTTACGCAGGCCTGGCAGCCGACGCAGACGTTCAGGTCGATGACCAAAGCGAGCTGAGTCATCACTTGCCTCCTTTGGCGGCGAAGAAGTTCAGGATCCGGGAACGCTTCGGCTGGCCCGGGAAGGGTTTCACGGCATCGAACTGCGGCGACGTCACCTCCGGCTCTCCGGCCTCGGCCTTGTAGATGCGGACCCGGACGTCGTACCAGGAAGCCTGGCCGGTCACCGGGTCGGAGTTCGAGATGCGCCCCTTGTCACCCGGCAGTTCCTCGGAAATCAGATGGTTGAGCAGGAATCCCTTGCGTGCCTCGTTGGACTTCGGCGACAGGTTCCATGCGCCGGCCGCCTTGCCGATCGCGTTCCAGGTCCAGACGGTGCCGGGCTCGACAGCCTCGGAGTACTTGGCCATGCAGCGGACTTTGCCCCACTGGCTCTCGACCCAGATCCAGTCGTCGTCTTCGATACCCGCGTTCCTGGCGGTGATCGGGCTCACAAACAGCACGTTGTGCGAGTGGATCTGCCGCAGCCATGCGTTCTGGGAGTCCCACGAGTGGTACATCGCCATCGGTCGCTGCGTGATTGCGGCAAGCGGGTAGGTGTGCTTGTCCGTCGCCTGGCACTCCAGCGGGTCGTAGTGGAACGGCAGCGGGTCGAAATAGGTCGCGACGCGTTCGGCCAGATGCGCGGGCGGACGTCGTGATGTCCCCTTGCCCTGCGCCGCTGCGCGGAACTTCATCAGCACCTCGGAGTAGAGGTGGATCAGGATCGGTTCCGCGTAGCGGGTGATGCGGTTGCGCTGGGACCACTCGAGGTAGCCCCTGTTCCAGTTGCGCATGTACTGGTAGCTCTTGGGCAGCTCGTGGTGGTAGACGCAGTTGTTCTTCGCGTACATCTCCCACTGGTTGGGATTGGGCTCGCCGCGCAGGGACTTCTCGCCCCCCTTGCCGCGCCAGCCGGCGAGAAAGCCGATGCCGGAACCGGGCTCGGTCTCGTAGTTCACCACGAAGTCCGGATAGTCGCGGTACTTCCGCTTGCCCTCGGGAGTCGTGAAGGCGGGCAGCTTCAGCCGCGACCCGAGCTCGATCAGCACCTCCTGGAAGGGCTTGCACTCGCCCGTCGGCGGCACCACCGGGATCCGCACCGAGTCCGCCGGCCCGTCGAATTCGGAGATCGGGCGGTCGAGCATCGACATCGCGTCATGCCGCTCGAGGTACGTCGTATCCGGAAGCACCAGATCCGCGAAGGCGGTCATCTCCGACTGGAAGGCGTCGGCCACGACCAGGAACGGGATCTTGTACTCGCCGTTCTCGTCCTTGTCGTTCAGCATCTTCCGGACCTCGACCGTGTTCATGGTCGAGTTCCAGGCCATGTTGGCCATGAAGATCAGCAGGGTGTCGATCGGGTAAGGGTCGCCGCGCCAGGCATTGGTGATCACGTTGTGCATCATGCCGTGCACGGCCAGCGGGTATTCCCACGAGAAGGCCTTGTCGATGCGCACCGGCTCGCCCTGATCGTCGACGAAGAGATCGTCGGGTTCAGCCGGCCAGCCGAGAACCATGCCGTCCAGCGGCTTGCCGGGCTGCACGCCCTCGGGGCCCTTCGGCGTGCGCGCGCAGGGCGGTATCGGGCGCGGAAACGGTGCCTTGTGGCGGAAGCCGCCCGGACGATCGATGGTGCCGAGCAACGACATCAGGATCGCCAGCGCCCGAATGCTGTGGAAGCCGTTCGAGTGCGCGGCGAGGCCACGCATCGCGTGGAAGGAGACCGGGTTGCCGGTCACGCTCTCGTGCTCCACGCCCCAGGAGTCGGTCCACGCGATTGGCAGTTCGATACGCTGGTCGCGCGCCGTGACACCCATCTCGTGAGCCAGGCGCCGGATGGTTTCGGCCGGGATGCCGGTGATCCTCGAGGCCCATTCCGGGGTGTATTCCTCCACCCGCTCCTTCAGCAGCTGGAAGGCGGGCTTGGCGAGCGTGCCGTCCTCGAGCCGGAATTCTCCGAGCAGGTACGGGTCGGCGTCGGCGCTGTGCGTGCGCACGGCGCGGTCGGTGCGGCGGTCCCACCAGAGCTTGTCCTGCGGATCGTAGCAACCCTCGGAAGCCGGGGCCTCGTCCCGGAGGAACATGCCGAACTCGTCGTTCGCCTCGTCGACGTTCACCAGTTGGCCGCCGTTGCTGTAGCGCACCAGGAAGTCGCGGTCGTACAGGCCCTTGGCGATGATCTCGTGGATCAGCGCCAGCAGCAGCGCGCTGTCGGTGCCCGGGCGGATCGGCACCCATTCGTCGGCGATCGCCGAATAGCCGGTGCGCACCGGGTTGATGGAGATGAAGCGGCCGCCCTCGCGCTTGAACTTCGAGATCGCGATCTTCAGCGGGTTCGAGTGGTGATCCTCGGCGGTGCCGATCATCACGAAGAGCTTGGAGCGCTCGAGGTCCGGGCCGCCGAACTCCCAGAAGGAGCCACCGATGGTGTAGATCATGCCGGCGGCCATGTTCACCGAGCAGAAACCGCCGTGAGCCGCATAGTTCGGTGTCCCGAACTGCTTCGCGAACAGCCCGGTCAGCGCCTGCATCTGGTCGCGCCCTGTAAACAGCGCAAACTTCCTGGGGTCGGTTTCGCGCAGATGCGCAAGGCGCTCCCCCAGCATGGAAAAGGCTTCGTCCCAGGAAATGGGCTCGAAATCGCCGGCGCCGCGTTCGGCACCCTGCTTGCGCCGGAGCGGCTTGGTAAGACGTGCCGGGGAGTACTGCTTCATGATTCCCGAGGAGCCCTTGGCGCAGATCCCCCCCTTGTTGATCGGGTGGTCCGGGTTGCCGTCGATGTACCGGACCTCGCCGTCGCGGACATGAACGCGGATGCCGCAGCGGCACGCACACATGTAACAAGTGGTATTTTTGACTTCCTGCGTCGGGCTCTGTGTCATCGTGAATACCGCCTTGATTAATAAGTAAATTACGATATACTCCGGCTAGTATGCAGCCCGCAGGCTGGACCCACAAGGCGAAAATTTTTATCCATCCATAAGGACCCGAGGAATCACGACATGGCCGAGCCCCTTCACAAGTTCAGCGAAGACGAGCGGCACCACGTCGTCCGCGCTCCGTGGCATCGGGCCGGGTGCTCGCGTGCCGGCGTGTCCGGCTCGGCCGCGGCGGATGGTCACCGGGGCGTGCGGGCATGAAGGTCTGCATCGTTTCAGACAGCCACGACCGCGGACCGATGCTGGCACGGGCGATCGAGGCGGGCGCCGCGGAGGGTGCCGAGGCGGTGATCCATTGCGGCGATCTGATCGGCGGGAACCCCCTCAAGGCCTCGCTGAAGCTCGGCCTGCCGATCCACGCGGTGCACGGCAACAACCTCGGGGACCCGGTGGCGATCTCGCGCATTGCGCATCAATCCGATGGCCTGCTTACCTACTACGGGCACGACGGGGTGATTAACCTGGGGGGGCGGCGTATCTTCGTGACCCACTACCCGCACTATGCCCATGCGATGGCCTGTACCGGCGACTACGACCTGGTCTGCTGCGGCCACAGTCACGAGCCCGAGATCCGGCAGCAGCCCCATGTGAAAAATGGCTCCGCCTGGGTCGTGAATCCCGGTACCGTGGCAGGCCTGGGCGCGCCGGAGGCCACCTGGGCGCTGGGCGATCTGGCCACGATGAGCTTCGAGATCCGGCTGACGCCGGAAATGGAGCAGACCGACACCTGAGGTGGCGGCGGCCCGGGATTCCGGGCGTCGACGCACGGTTTCCGGCGCGCCGCGCGCACGCATCTTCCGGACTCTGGACGGACGCGCTGTCCGGGCCTAAATTGAAGGGTGAGCCGGAAATAACAAAAAGGAGTCGAGATGAGGAGTGAAAGCACGCACAAGACCCTGTCGTCGCACAAGGCCCGGCCAGGGGCCCGGCTGCAGCAGCCTACCGAAGCGCCGCCGCTGGTCACCCTTTCCTCCTCGGCGCTGTGCGTGATGACCGATTTCCGCAAGGTACCGGTCGCGACCATCGGGCCGACGGCGACGCTCACCGAAGCGACCGAGGCGATGATCAAGCGGGGTGTTCGTCTGCTGCTGGTGGTCGATGACCAGGAGAACGTGATCGGCCTGATTCCCGCCCGTGACACGCAGGGCGAGCGGCCGATACAGATGATCCACGAGCACGGCGGCCGCTACGGCGACCTGCAGGTGCGCGATCTGATGGCGCCGGTGGACACCATCGATCTGCTGGAGATGTCGCGGGTCATGCGTGCCGAGGTGGGCGACATTGTCGCAACCCTGAAGAACTGGGGTCGCCAGCACGCGCTGGTCGGCGAGATGGATCCGGCAACCGGCGCGCATCGCATCCGGGGCATGTTCTCGGCGACCCAGATCGGCCGCCAGCTCGGGCTGCAGGTGCAGACCTTCGATGTCGCCAGGACCTTCGCCGACATCCAGTCCGCGCTGTCCAAGGCGTATTGACTGGCGGGCCCCGGCCCCACCCCGGCCCTCCCCCGCTGGCGGGGGAGGGCGGGTCTTGACGTCCCTTATTTCGGGTTGATGCTCCGGTAGTAATCCATCAGGATCTCGGCGACCTCGATCCGGGAGAACTCGGGCGGGGGCGGTTCGCCGCGACCCAGCATCTCCCGCACCTTCGTTCCTGAGAGCAGAACGAAATCCTCCTTTGTGTGGTCGGGTACGTCCCGCATCATCACGACGCGGTTCAGCTTCTTCGAGTACGCGGTATGGTCCGCGCGGAAGATCTCGATCTCCAGCGCGTCCGGGGGCACTTCGGTGTCGAAGATGGTCTGGGCGTCGAAGGCCCCGTAGTAGTCGCCTACCCCGGCGTGATCGCGACCGATGATGAAGTGGGTCGCGCCCATGTTCTGGCGGAACAGCGCGTGGAGAACGGCCTCGCGAGGGCCGGCGTACAGCATGTCGAAGCCATAGCCGGTGATCATCACGGTGTTCGGAGGGAAATAAAGCTCGGCCATCTTGCGAATGGCGGCGTCACGAACCGGCGCCGGGATGTCGCCGGGCTTGAGCTTGCCGAGCAGCATATGGATCACCACGCCGTCCGCCTCAAGCTGGTCCAGCGCCATACGGCACAGCTCCTCGTGGGCTCGGTGCATCGGGTTGCGGGTCTGGAACGCGACCACCTTGTTCCACCCACGCTCGGTGATCTCGTTGCGGATCTCGACGGCGGTCCGGAAGGTATCGGGGAAGTCATCCTGAAAGTAGGAGAAGTGCAGGACCTGAATGGGTCCGGAGACGCAGATGCGGCCAGCGCTGTTGAAGGCCGCGACTCCGGGATGTTCAGGGTCGGTGGTGCGATAGACCTGCTGGGTCATGAACTCCATTTGCTCGGGGGTGAACTCCTCGATTGCCTCGACGTCCTGGATGGCGAGGACCGGATTGCCCTCCATGTTGGGGTCGCGCAGGGCGATTCGGCTGGCGCCCTTGATCGCATCGACGTTCTCGAGCAGGTTGACCACCGGGACCGGGAAGAAGAGCCCCTTGCTGGTGCGCATCTCCTTCGCGCAGCCCATGGCGTCAGCGATGTTCATGAAACCGGTGAGGGGAGTGAAATAGCCGCCACCCATCATCACGGCATTGCCGGCAGCGGCAGAGCTGATCAGCACGGAGGGAAGGGTCTCGGCCTCTTCCATCAGGGCGTGATGTTTTTCGGTATCGTAGACAAAGAGGGGTTTGAGGGTGTCCGCACCGTGTGGTTTGATCATGGACTCTATCTCCTGCCGAATGTTGAAGTTGATCGGGGCTGTTTCAGCGGCATCGCCGCTGCGTTTGTCGTGCCCGGGTCGTCCTCGACCGGGCGGGTTTCAAAGGCACAGGCGGCGGTAACGTAGCACAAGATGCGGCAAAACGGGCCGGGGATTTTAATAAGCAAACACTGATGCACTGCCGCTGCGGCGGGTGTTTTTGCGGTGCGTGCATGCAACAATCCGGTGTGCAACGAAGCGCCGTCAGCGGTCCGATGGACACGTTGTCAAGGGACGCAGCTGCAGGCGGCCGTCCGACCGGCCCGCTGTCGCATCAGCCGAAGCGAGGAGGTGTTATGCAGCCATTCGACCCGTTCGACGACCTGGCCGGGGACGTGTCCCGGGCCCCCGGCGGCGGTACCGCCGCCGGGCTCGGGATCGGTCTGCGCTGGCACAGTGTCGAGGCCGCCCACCTCGACAGCCGGGTACTGGCCTGCCCGCCCCCCGACGCACTGCCGCCGGCCCTGCGCGGCCTGTTCGATGGCGACGGGCCGGGGGCGTTGACCCGGGCGTTCGACCCCGGCGAACTCCTCCCGGACTGGCAGGAAGCCCGGATGGTGACGGTGCCCGGCGGCTTCTTTCGGCGCACGCAGGCGCGGAGCCGGGTGGAGCCCCGCGTCGGCCGCTTCTACCCGGGCCTCTTTCTCAAGGGCGCGCCGGGACTGCCACCGGAAGCGCCCACCGCGTTCCGGGTTACCGCGATTGCCGGCGACGGCGAGATTACGGTGGACTTCAACCATCCGCTCGCAGGTCTTCCGGTGGATCTGGAACTGCGCCTGCTCGATCTCGTGCCGCCGGTCGAAGCGCCGGCCAATGTGGGCCGGGCGGCCGTGACCAACGGCCCCGGCATGCAGGCGCGCTGGCGCGGTCAGCCAACGGATTTTTACAGCGGCGATCCCTTCGCCCGGGGCGATGCCGGGCCGGATGCGGAGTTTTACGCGACCCCGAGGCTCGTGCAGCATATCGACGACACCGCGCGAGACCGGATCGTCCGCCTTTACAGCGCACTGCTGCCCGAGACCGGCGCCGTGCTGGATCTGATGAGCAGCTGGACCTCGCATCTCGGCCCGGAGGCGTCCGCGCTTCGGGTCGCGGGTCTGGGAATGAACGCGGAGGAACTGGACGCCAATCCCGGCCTGCAGGAACGCGTGGTGCACGACCTGAACAGCGATCCGCGTCTGCCATGGCCCGACGCTCACTTCGATGCAGTGATCTGTACCGTATCGGTTGAATATCTGGTCCGGCCGGTCGAGGTCTTCCGCGAAGTGCGGCGCGTCCTGCGACCCGGTGGCCGTTTCGTGATCACGTTCTCGAACCGCTGGTTTCCCCCGAAGGCGATCGCGCTGTGGGGGGAACTCCACGAGTTCGAACGCGTGGGGCTGGTGCTGGAGTTCTTTCTCGAGGCCGGAGGCTTCGGGGCGCTGAATACCTGGTCCCTGCGCGGGCTGCCGCGGCCTCCGCAAGACCCGTATGCCGACCGCCTTGCGACCTCCGACCCCGTCTACGCGATCTGGGGCCAGGCGATGTAACGGAGCGCCCGGGCCGGCCCCTCGCTGTCAGGGACTCAAGTGTTGTTCGGGGCTGGTTTGCGCGGGGGGCGTCGCCGCCCGCGCCCCCCACCGGATGGGCGTTCCCCACCCCGTGGCCCGCGCGGGCGGTCGTCGGGCTTGCGCCGCGCGCGTGGAGGCGGGCGCTTGAGGTCTCCGGGCAGGTTCTCGGGGTAGAGCATGTCGGTGGGAATTCGCTGCCCGAGGTAGGTCTCGATATCGGGCAGATAGAAGGCGGAATCCTCGCAGCCGAAGCTGATCGCGTCGCCCTCGGCCCCGACGCGGCCGGTGCGGCCGATGCGGTGCACGTAGTCCTCGCCCGACTGCGGCAGGTCGAAGTTGAAGACGTGGGTTACATCGGGGATGTGCAGGCCACGCGCCGCCACATCGGTGGCCACCAGGAAGGTGTACTTGCCGTCGGCAAACTGGGCCAGCAGCCGCGTGCGTTTTTGCTGCGGCACATCGCCCGAGAGTAGGGCGGCCTTCAGGCCATTCGCATTCAGCCAGTCGCAGACGCGTTCGGCCCAGTGCTTGGTGTTCACGAATACGATCGCGCGTTCCGGCTGGATCCTGCGTGCGAGGCCGATCAGCAGCGGTATCTTCTGATCATTCGCCGGGTAGTAGATCACCTGGCGGATATTGTCCGCCGTGACGGTCTCGGCCTCCGCCTGAACCTTTTCCGGGTTGTTCATGTGCTCGTAGGCCAGCTCCATCACCCGCCAGGACAGAGTGGCCGAGAACAGCATCGACTGGCGCTGCGCCGGCGGGGCACAACGGCGCAGCAGGAAGCGGATGTCCTTGATGAAGCCGAGGTCGAACATGCGGTCGGCCTCGTCGAGGACCACCACCTCGACCCGCTTCAGGCCGAACACGTGCTGCTTGTGATAATCGATGATGCGGCCCGGGGTGCCGATCAGCACGTCGGCCCCCGCCTGGAGCTGCTCGCGCTGCTGTTCATAGCCGGTGCCGCCGTAGGCAAGCGCGAATCTCAGGCCGGTGTGACGGCCGAGCAGCAGTGCGTCCCTGTGAATCTGGATCGCCAGCTCGCGGGTCGGCGCAAGCACCATCATCCGCACGTCGGTCGGGCGCCGGCCTTCGGCCGGCGGATTGCGCAGGAGACGATTGAAGGCCGCCAGCAGGAAGGCCGCGGTCTTGCCGGTGCCGGTCTGCGCCTGACCGGCGACATCGCGTCCGGTCAGCGCGATCGGCAGCGTCAGGGCCTGGATCGGGGTGCAAATCTCGAATCCCGCGTCGCGGATACCCTGCAGCACCGGTTCGGGAAGGTCGAAATCTTCGAAGCGGATGACGGAGTTGTCAGCCTCGGTCATGGGACTCCCATGGGCGGAAACGCCCGGTCAACTTGAATTCACCCGCGAAATTGACCGATAGTAGCAGGTGACGGAGGGCACGCTTCCCGCGCCCCGCAGCCAATCGACGAGGAACCGGTGTGAGCGAAAATATTCATTATACCTCGGATGCCAGTTTCGAGGACGATGTCCTGAAGTCCGACCGGCCGGTACTGGTGGACTACTGGGCGGAATGGTGCGGTCCCTGCAAGATGATCGCCCCGATTCTCGACGAGATCGCTCAAGAATACGACGGCAAACTGAGGGTTGCCAAACTGAACATCGACGAAAACCCGGCGACGCCGCCGAAATACGGCATCCGGGGTATCCCGACCCTGATGCTGTTCAAGGACGGAGACGTCGAGGCCACCAAGGTCGGCGCCCTGAGCAAGTCCCAGCTCACCGCCTTCCTCGATCAGCATCTCTGACCGCGAGCATCGCCGACCGTGCCCCGGGCGCGTGCCGCCATCAGGCGGTGACCCCGCGGGACCCCCGGCCGCGGCTTCGACACTTGCCTGAAGTCACGGCGTCGCCTATAGTCTCCCGAAGCGCCCGCTCCACGGCGCTTCCCACCTCCTCCCCAGATGCCCCGGTCACCGATCCGGTCGCGTGGCGATCCCGCCTCAAATAACGCCTGAACAACACCCGATGAATCTCACCGAACTGAAGCAGAAGACCGCTGCCGACCTCGTTTCCTTTGCCGAGGCCCAGGGCATCGAGAACATGTCCCGCGCCCGCAAGCAGGACATCATCTTTGCGCTGCTGAAGGCGCACGCGAAAACCGGCGAGCCCATCTACGGCGACGGCGTCCTGGAGATCCTCTCCGACGGGTTCGGTTTCCTGCGCGCCGCCGACAGCTCCTACCAGGCGGGTCCGGACGACGTCTACGTTTCGCCCAGCCAGATACGGCGCTTCGGTCTGCGCACCGGCGATACGATCTCCGGCAAGATCCGGCCTCCGAAGGACAACGAACGCTATTTCGCGCTGCTCAAGGTCTCGCAGATCAACTTCGAGCCGCCGGAGAATGCGCGGCACAAGGTGCTGTTCGAGAATCTCACGCCCCTGCACCCGAACCAGCGCATGCGCATGGAACGCGGCAATGGCTCCACCGAGGACATCACCGCGCGCGTGATCGACATGGTGGCGCCGTTCGGGAAGGGTCAGCGCGGGCTGATCGTATCGCCGCCGAAGGCCGGCAAGACGCTGATGCTGCAGAACATCGCCCAGAGCATCGCGACCAACTATCCGGACTGCTACCTGATCGTGTTACTGATCGACGAGCGCCCCGAGGAAGTCACGGAGATGACCCGGATGGTGCAGGGCGAGGGGGTCTCAAGCACCTTCGACGAACCGGCCACGCGGCATGTGCAGGTCGCCGAGATGGTCATCGAGAAAGCCAAGCGTCTGGTCGAACACAAGCGCGATGTGGTGATCCTGCTCGACTCGATCACGCGTCTGGCCCGCGCATACAACACCGTGGTGCCGAGTTCGGGCAAGGTGCTGACGGGGGGGGTCGACGCCAACGCGCTGCACCGCCCGAAACGCTTCTTCGGCGCGGCGCGCAACATCGAGGAGGGCGGCAGCCTGTCCATTCTCGCGACTGCGCTGGTGGACACCGGTTCGAAGATGGACGAGGGGATCTACGAGGAGTTCAAGGGCACCGGCAACATGGAAATCCATCTCGATCGCCGTATTGCCGAGAAGCGCGTCTACCCCGCGATCAATGTGAACCGCTCGGGAACCCGCCGCGAGGAACTCCTCACCGAGCCGGACGAGCTGCAGAAGCTGTGGATCCTGCGCAAGTTCCTGCACGGGATGGACGATCTCGAGGCGATGGAATTCCTGCTCGGACGCATGCAGTCCTCGAAGACGAACGCCGACTTCTTCGACATGATGCGTCGCACCTGACGCGGAACTCAGCCTCTTTCGAGCACCTCGAAGCGGAGGATCCGGTCCAGCCGCAGGATGCGCCGCCGCTTCAGTGCGTCGCAAAGGATCAGGTATTCGGCATGCCGCCGGGTCCTGAGATCGACCGGACGCACCACCTCGATGTGGGTGATGCCCCGCCCGGTCCAGCGCAGATGCAACGCACGCTTCTTCAGGATGGCGAGCTCGAGCCGGGAATACTGCGCGCAGTCCATCGGCGAGTAGTCCGGAACCGGGCTCATTCGCCTTCCCGCCATACGGCGATCTCCGGCTCCTCGCTTTCCCCGGAATCCACGCGGCGAAAGACGATCGGCGCACAGCAGACGCCACAGTCCTCGACCCATTCCCGGTCCCCGCTGACCATATCGATGCTGGTCTCGCCAGGGGCCCCGCACCAGGGGCACGGGTAGTTCACGAATTCAATCGGCTGGGTCATGGTCTTCCAGAAACATCTCCAACAGGTCGTTGAGAAAACGCAGCCCGTGTTCCGTCGGTCGAAGAATCCCCGGGTCGGGGTCGAGCAGGCCGCGCTCCCGCGCTTCGCGCAGCAGCGGTTCGACCGTATCGGTGGCGAGCCCGGTGCGCTTCGCGAACAGGGATGCGGGAACGCCCGCGGTCAGGCGCAACGCATTCAGCATGAATTCGAAGGGGAGCGAGCGTGGTGTGACGGGGCTGCCGGACACGGCCTGCGGATCGCGCAGATACGCCTCCGGCTGCCGTGGCTTGAGCAGTCGTGTGACGGTGCCGGTGGCGGGATCGGTGAGCTTGCCATGGGCTCCCGCCCCGATGCCGAGGTAGTCCCCGAACTCCCAGTAGTTGCGGTTGTGTCGGCATTCGTTCCCCGCCAACGCGTAGGCCGAGACCTCGTACCGAGTATAGCCCGATCGCTGCAGCAGGTCCTGCCCGCGCTCGAAAAGGTCGTCGATCCTGTCCTCCGGGGGCAGTCTCGGAGGACGCACCGCGAACAGCGTGTTCGGCTCCAGCGTCAGCTGGTACCAGGAGAGGTGGCCAGGCGCGAAGTCGAGGGCCGTGCGCAGGTCATCCAGGCCCTGCCGTACCGTCTGCCCCGGCAGACCGAACATCAGGTCCAGATTCATGCGCGCGAATCCGGCGTGCTGCGCCTGTTCAATCGCGGCCCGGGCATCGGTACCGTCGTGCACCCGGCCCAACCGCTCGAGCAGCGCCGGATCGAAGCTCTGTATGCCCAGTGACAGGCGATTGATGCCCGCCTCGCGGTAACCGCGAAAGTGGCCCCGCTCCGCGGTGCCGGGGTTGGCCTCAAGCGTGACCTCGAGATCCGGCCGCCAGGGCAGCAGCGCGCGCAGCCCCGACAGCAGTTCGTCGACGGACTCGGGTGAGAACAGGCTGGGGGTGCCGCCGCCGATGAAGACGCTCTCGAGCCGGCGACCCCAGACCCCGGGCAGCTGGGCTTCGAGGTCCTGCAGTAGCGCGGCCACGTAGCGGCGTTCCGGCAGTTCACCGCGCTGCTCGTGAGAGTTGAAGTCGCAGTAGGGACACTTCCGCAGGCACCAGGGCAAATGGACGTACAGCGCCAGGGGCGGGACCCGGTCCGCCCCTGGTCCGGTCCCCGAAATGCGCACGGCTGTCACCGCGTCAGCCCTGCTCCAGCCGCCGGGCCAGTCGTTCCACCATCGCCCGCACGGCCTGACCCCGGTGGCTGAAGCGGTTCTTATCGGCCTCGGGGAGCTCGGCGGAGGTGCAGCCGTGTCCGGGCAGGAAGAAAATCGGGTCGTAGCCGAAGCCCCGGGTGCCGGCGACGGCGTCGGCGACCCGGCCTTCCCAGCTGCCCTCCGTGATGATCGGGGACGGATCATCCGCGTGCTCCAGGAAGGCCATCACGCAGCGAAAGCGCGCGCCGCGCGCCTCCGGTGGCACCCCCTGCATGGCCGCGAGCAGCTTCTCGTTATTCTTGCGGTCGTCGCCGTCGGGCCCGGAATAGCGGGCGGAGTAGATGCCCGGTTGCCCGCGGAGGAAATCGACCTCGATTCCCGAGTCATCGGCGAGCGCCGGCATCCCGGTCTGCCTGGCCGCGTTGCGCGCTTTCAGGATCGCGTTCTCGACGAAAGTCAGGCCGGTCTCCTCGCATTCCTTGACCTGCCAGAGGGACTGCGGCACCACCTCGGCACCCATCGGCCGCAGGAGGTCGGTCAGTTCCCGGATCTTTCCGGCGTTGCCGGAGGCCAGCACGATGCGCTTCATGGTCGTTCAGTACCTTGGCGTGAAGATTCAGCCACGGACGGACACCGACATGCGCGGATAAACGTGACGTGACTGACCATTCAGGATATTTCTTCCATTCAGTCCATTTCCGGTTTGGTCCGTTTTCTTCCGTGGTCCGGTTTCATTCATCGGGTGCCCTTCCCCGCAGGCATCAGAACTGGCGGTGGGCTCCCTTGATTGTTCAGTCTGCGAGCGCTTCCTGCTGCTGCAGGATGATTTCCCGGATGCCCTTCTCCCCGAGTTCGAGCATCGCGTCGAGTTCATCGCGGCGGAAGGCGTGGCCCTCGGCGGTGCCCTGGATCTCGATCACGCCGCCGGCCTCGTTCATTACCAGGTTCATGTCGGTCTCGGCCTGGGAGTCCTCAGTGTAGTCGAGGTCGAGCACCGGGACGCCCTGGAAGATCCCGACCGAGACGGCCGCAAGCTGGCCGTGCATCGGGTTCCGCTTGAGCACGCCGGTCTTCAGGCACTGGGTTACCGCGTCGCAGAGCGCAACATACCCGCCACTGATGGCGGCCGTCCGGGTCCCGCCGTCAGCCTGGAGCACGTCGCAGTCGACGATGATCTGCCGCTCGCCCATGGCCTCGAGATCCACCACCGCGCGCAGGGCCCTGCCGACCAGCCGCTGGATCTCGAGGGTGCGCCCACCCTGTTTGCCGCGCGCGGATTCGCGCACCATCCGGTCGTGGGTGGCACGCGGCAGCATCGCGTACTCCGCGGTGACCCAGCCGCGTCCCTTGCCCTTGAGAAAGGGTGGGACGCGCGTTTCGACGGTCGCGGTGCAGAGCACCCGCGTATCGCCGAATTCCACGAGGACGGAACCCTCGGCGTGACGGGTGAAACGGCGTGTGAAGCGCACGGGGCGCATCTGGTCCGGCTGGCGGCCGCTGGGTCGCATGGATGGTCCTCGAGGCTGAAATGAGCGGCGCAGTATACGGGAGCCGGCCGGCGCGCGCGTCTACAATGGGGGCGCAGGCAACATACCAGAGCGCAAGGATACCCCGATGACAGCCAGCATGACCGGATTTGCCCGCCACGCCACCGAGGCCGATGGCCAGTCCATGGTGTGGGAGCTCAGGAGCGTGAACCATCGTCACCTGGATTTGCGGATTCAGATGCCGGACGACCTCAGGGCGCTCGAGACCGACGCCCGCGCGCTGCTGCAGCAGATGCTTGGCCGGGGCCGGGTGGACGCCGTGCTGCGGGTGGAGACCGATCCGGAGGGCGACGAGATCCGCTTCGACCATGAACGCGCCAAGGTCCTGATCAAGACCTTGCGCCAGATCGACCAGATGATGGTGAATGGGGCGCGGGTATCGGCGCTGGATGTGCTGACCTGGCCCGGCATCATGCAGCGTGATGAACTCACCGACACCGAAGCGCTGCGCGAGCCGGTCCTCGAGGGTCTGAAGACCGCCGTCGGCGAGTTGCGCGCGATGCGGCTGGCGGAGGGCGCTACGCTGCGGCAGGGGCTGGAAACCCGTCTGGCGGCGTTCGCGGAACTCGTGCAGCAATTGCGGGGGCGCCGCACCGAAGTGGTGGCCGGGCAGCGGGAACGTCTGCGCAGCCGCATCGCCGAACTGGATCTCAGCCTCGATGACCAGCGTCTCGAGCAGGAGGTCGCGTTGCTGGCCCAGCGGCTCGATGTGGACGAGGAACTCGATCGGCTGGACGGCCATATAGCCGCGATGCGGGACATCCTTGCGCGCGATGAACCGGTGGGACGGCGCCTCGACTTCCTGATGCAGGAGTTCAACCGGGAGGCGAACACCCTTGGCTCCAAGTCGCACGACCTGGAAACCACCCGCGTCGTGCTCGAGATGAAGGTCCTGACCGAACAGATGCGCGAGCAGATCCAGAACATCGAATGACCCGTCGGCATCCGGCAGGGTCATGACAACGCACTCTCCGGGTGCTTGAAAACACCTCCCTGATCCCCAGATATGCATCAGAGGTCAACAACAGACACGATACTGGAGGTGACGACATGACCCTGATGCGTTACGAACCCTGGAGCCTGCTGAATCAGCTTTCGCGCGAGATCGAGCGTCTGCACGAGTCGGGCGAGCGCGAAGAACCGGCAATCACCGCCGACTGGAGCCCGGCCGTCGATATCCGCGAGGAATCCGATGGCTACGTGCTGCACGCCGACCTTCCGGGCGTGGACCCGAAGGACATCGAGGTGCATATGGAGAACGGCGTGCTTACCATCCGCGGTGAGCGCAAGCACGAGAGCAAGGAAGAGCGGGAAGGCTACAAGCGTGTGGAGCGGGTGCGCGGCAGCTTCTTTCGGCGTTTCGCATTGCCGGATACCGCGGATTCCGACAATATCTCCGCCCGTTGCCAGAACGGGGTACTCGAGGTGAGGATTCCGAAACAGGCGAAAGTGCAGCCGCGTCGGATCACCGTCGAGGGCTGAGCGGGCTACCGCACCCGACCCGTTCCGAGCAGCGCACCGCCCGGTGATCCGGGCGGTGCGCCTTGCGCGTGGTGCCCGGCCGATGCCGGGTACGCGCTGACATTCGGTTGCATACAGCAGGCTGACGGGACCGGCTATGGAATTCAAGGACTACTACAGGATTCTGGGCGTGCCGCGCTCGGCCAGCCAGGACGACATCAAGAAGGCCTACCGGCGCCTGGCGCGCAAGTATCACCCCGACGTCAGTTCTCAATCCGACGCCGAGACCCGCTTCAAGGAGATCAACGAGGCCCATGAGGTGCTCGGTGACCCGGAGCGGCGCAGCGCCTATGACCGTCTCGGTGCGAACTGGCGGGCGGGGCAGGAATTCCGCCCGCCGCCGGGCTGGGCAGGTCGGGGCGCCGGCACCCCCGGCGGCGCGGGCCAGGGCTTCGACGGCTTCTCGGACTTCTTCGATTCGCTGTTCGGTGGGCGTGCGGGTGGACGCCGTCGCGGCGCGGGCTTCCGCATGCGCGGCGCGGACCGCACCGGCGTTGCCGAAATCACGCTGGACCAGGCACTGCACGGGACCGAGGTCACGGTGAATGGCGCTTCCGGCGGGTCCCGTCGCGTTCGGATCCCGCCGGGCGCCCACAATGGCACGCGCCTGCGGGTGCGTGGGCAGGGTGAACCCGGCGCGGGCTCCGGTACGCCCGGCGACCTGCTGCTGGAGATCCGCGTTCGCCCGGACCAGCGCTATCGCCTCGAGGGCCGGGACCTGCACCGTGACCTGCCGATCACTCCGTGGGAAGCCGCACTCGGCGCTGCGATCGATGCGCCGACCCCGCAGGGTATGGTGCGCCTCAGGATCCCGCCCGGGACTCAGTCGGGCAAGGTGATGCGGCTGAAGGGCCGCGGTCTTCCCGGGAAGGCGCCGGGCGACCTCTACCTTCGACTGATGATCGAGGTACCGTCCGCGGAGGAGGCGGGGCAGTGGTACGAAGAGATGGCGAAGACCTCCGGCTTTCGCCCGCGGTCGCGCCTGCGGCCCTGAGGGGCCTGGTGGGTGATGCCGGGTGCCGGCGCGAAGGTCGCGCCGGAGCCATTCATTGCCCGGGCGTGTTCCGCTCCACCCAGCGCTCGGTGCCGTCGGCCAGCCGCTCGCGTTTCCAGAACGGAGCCTCGTGCTTGAGTCGCTCGAGGATCTCGGAGCAGGCGTCGCGCGCAGCGACGCGGTGGGCGGACCAGACCGCGACCAGCACCAGGATCTCGGCGGGCTCGACCGCGCCGACCCGGTGGGCGACCTCGCAGGTGATCGACGGCCAGCGCGTCTCTGCCTCTGCGACGATGCGTTCGAGGTCGCGTTCGGTCATGCCCGGGTAGTGTTCGAGGAACAGCGCCCGGACGTCCTCGTCCTCGTTGAAGTCGCGCATGCGCCCGGCAAAAACGCTGCAGGCGCCGAGCCTCTCCAGCGGGAGCTGGCGTTCCCGCTCCTGTACCAGCGCCCAGGGATCGAAGGGCCGTGCAAACAGCCGGACCGCCACGGCGCCTAGCCCCCGGTCACCGGCGGGAAGAAGGCGACCTCGTCGCCGTCGGCGACCGGGGTGTCCAGACGCGCATGGGCCTGGTTGACTGCAGCCATCAGGCGGGCAGGGGGTTCGCCATGCAGGCCGCGCCAGACATCGCCGACCGTCTGCACGTCCCCGGTGGACGCGACCTCGTCGCGTTCACGCCCGACATCCTCGCGCAACCGCGCAAAATACAGGACGGTGATCGTCACTTGCCTGCCCCTACACATCAACGGATCGGTCGCGCATTATACGGGCATGAGCGACCTCACACATTTTGACGCCTCCGGAAAGGCCCATATGGTGGATGTCGGCGCAAAGCCGGTCAGCCATCGCGTTGCGGTGGCCGAAGGTCGCATCCGGATGCACCCGGACACTGCGGCCCGGATCCGTGCCGGCGACCACCGCAAGGGAGACGTGCTGGGCGTGGCGCGGGTCGCCGGCATCATGGCGGCCAAGCGGACCGGGGATCTGATTCCGCTTTGTCATCCGATCGGGCTCGCGCGCGTCGCGCTGGAGCTGGAAACCGGAGCGGATCACCTGCGTGCCCGGGCCACCTGCGAGGTGCAGGGCCAGACCGGGGTCGAGATGGAGGCGCTGACTGCGGTGAGCGTGGCGCTGCTGACGGTCTATGACATGTGCAAGGCGGTGGACCGCGGGATGCGCATCGAGGGCGTCCGGCTCCTCGAGAAGCACGGCGGACGCAGCGGCAGCTGGATCGCGGAAGGCGAAACGGGAGAATCGCAATGAAATGGATCGTGCGTTTGCTGGGCCTGCTCGGCGTATTGCTGCTGCTCGTCGTGATCGTTGCCGTCTATCTGGTGGTGACCTTCGACCCCAATGACTACAAGGACCGGATCGAGGCAGAGGTCGCCGACGCCACCGGCCGCGAACTGACCCTGGCCGGCAGCATCGAGCTCACGCTGTTCCCGTCGCTCGGTCTGCGCCTCGAGGATGCGCGCCTCGCGAATGCGCAGGGATTCGGGGAGGAACCCTTCGCGGAACTGCGGGTGATCGACCTCGCGGTCGCCGTGATGCCGCTGCTGCGCCGCGAACTGGAGGTGCAGCGCATCGAGGCCGACGGAGTCACCCTGCGGCTGGCCCGGGACGCCGACGGCCGCAGCAACTGGGATGACCTGCTGGAGCGGGCGGAAGCCGCGGCCGCGGAGGAGCCGGACGGCGGGCCGGGCAATTCCGGGCCCGAGGATGCGCCGGGCCTCGCGCTGCAGGAACTGCAGATCGCGGGTCTGGAGGTGACGGGCCTGCGGGTCGAATGGGACGACCGGCAGGCCGGCACGCGAATGCTCCTGGACCCGGTCAACCTGCGGCTGCGTAATTTCCGTTCCGGAATCGACGCACCGCTCGACCTGGAGGCGTCGGTGCGGATCGAGGAAGCGGACCAGGAACCGGTCGAGGCGGACCTGCGTCTGGATGCGCAGCTGAATCTGGACCTGCCGGCAGAGCGCTATGCACTGCGCGCGGTACGCTCCGACGTGGATCTGCGCCACCCCGCGCTGGAGCAGGAGGTGAACCTTCGGCTCGAGACCGACCTCGCATTCGACATGAGGGAGGCCGTGGCCCGCGTCGAAGACCTGTCCGCCCGCGTCTCCGACCTGCATCTGACCGGACGTCTGGAAGTCGGTGATCTGGACGAAGAGATGCCGTCGCTGCAGGCCGAGCTGCGCAGCAACACCTTCAACCCCCGGGTGGTGTTCGCCGACCTCGGCCTCGATGCCCCGCGGACCACCGACCGCGAGGCCTTCACCCGCATGGAGCTGGATGTCTCCGCATCCGGCACGCCCCTTCGGCTGGAGGTCAGCCCCGTGCTGGTGACTCTCGACGACACGAATCTGCGGGGTGAAGGCGAACTGGATCTGAGCGGGGCGCGCCCGCTGGTCCGTTTTGACCTCTCCGGCGATCGTCTGGATGTCGACCGGTATCTTCCGCCGGAAGTCGAGCGGGCCCGCGCTCCGGAGGCGCCCGATGCGGTCGATCTCCCGGCAGAGGACATTCCGATCGACCTGCCGATCGAGCTGATGCGCGCCTTCGATCTGGATGGCCACGTGCGTCTCGACTGGCTGAAGCTCCTGGGGCTGACCCTCGAGGAAATCGACCTCACATTGCGGGCGCGCGACGGTGAGTGGAGCGTCGAGCCGTTGACCGGTAACGGCTACCAGGGCCGGCTGGAGGCCCGCGTGACCGTCGATGCGCGCGGCGAGGTCCCCGGCTACGCGGCTGCCGTCGACCTGCGCTCGGTGGCCATCGGCCCGTTGCTCGAGGCATTACTGGAGGACGAGTCGAGGCTGGTGGGAACCGGGAGCCTCGGGCTGGATGTCCGCACCGAGGGGGGGACTGTGCAGGCGCTGACGGAGAGCCTGAACGGCCGCGGAGAGATGCGCTTCAGCGACGGCGCGGTGCGGGGCATCAACGTCGCGCGCATCATCCGCAATGCCGAGGCGAGGCTCCGCGGCGAGACACCGGAGGACGACGGCGAGCCCGACGAGACCGATTTCACGGCACTGGCCGGCAGTTTTCAGATCCGCGATGGCGTGGTTCGCAACGACGACCTGACCGCCAGCTCGCCACTGCTGCGCGTGGCGGGCCGGGGGTCTGCCGACCTTCCGGCGCGCGAGCTGGACTACCGCCTTGACACGACGCTGGTGGCGACCATCGAGGGCCAGGGCGGGCGCAACCTCGAGGATCTGCGCGGCGTGAACCTGCCGATCCGCATCACCGGAACCTTCGAGGAGCCCCGTTACCGGCTCGACCTCGAGGACGTGGTGCGCGAGCGGGTCGACCAGCGTCTGCGGCGAGAAGGCGAGCGGCTGCAGGAACGCCTGATGGAACGCTTCGGCCTGGACGGCGGGGAAGGCGATCAGCAGGACGCGGCGCCCGAGCCCGGAAACGGGGAATCGGGGCGCATCGAGGACCCGATCGACCGTCTGCGGCGTGGTCTGGGCGACAGCCTGCGCCTGCGATGACGCGTGGCGGACGGCTCCTGCCCTGGCTGTTCCTCTGGATGCTGGTGCCGGAAGCTTTCGCTGAACCCGACATCGACGTCAGTTTCGACGGTTCGAGGCTGGAATTCCGTCTCGACGCCGTGGTTCCAGCGCCGCCGCCAAAAGTCGACGCCGTTGTGCACGACTACTCGAGGCTTGATCGTGTCCTGCCGCTGGTGGTGGAGAGCCGCTCGCTGGGCGAGGTCGGTGACGGTGTCGAACGGGTGGCCACCCGGTTGCGGGGCTGCGTGCTGTTCGTGTGCCGGGAGGTCGATCACGTCTTCGACGTGCGCGCGAGGCCGGGACGCTGGTCTTCGGGCATCACGGTGCCGGAGCTCAGCCGGGTGCGCCGCGGGCACATGTCCTGGCTGATCGAGGAACACGGCGGGGACGGGGTGCGTTCGCGTCTCCAGCTCTACGGTTACCTCGAGCCCGATTTCGCAGTGCCGCGTCTGCTCGGGCCCGCGCTGGTGCGCGTATGGGTTCGCTCGGAACTGGAGAAGAGCGTCGGCCGCATCGAAGAGGCGGCGCTCGCGCTCGGGGACGCACGGGCAATGGCGGTGGAGGTGCGGTGAATACCTTCGCCAGTAGGCTGCTGGCGTGGTTCGATACTCACGGCCGGCACGATCTGCCCTGGCAGCATCCGCGCAGCGCCTACCGGGTATGGGTTTCGGAGATCATGCTGCAGCAGACCCGCGCCGAGACCGTGATCCCGTATTTCCAGGCCTTTATCGCGCGTTTTCCGGACGTTCGTGCGCTGGCGGATGCCCCCGTCGACGAGGTTCTCCACCTCTGGTCCGGCCTTGGCTACTATGCCCGCGCCCGCAACCTGCACCGGGCGGCACGCCTGCTGGTGGAATGCCACGGCGGCGCGTTGCCCGCGGAAAGGGGTGCGCTGGAGGCTCTTCCGGGGATCGGCCGTTCCACCGCCGCAGCCATCGTCGCGCAGGCCTGCGGGCAGCCGGAGGCGATCCTCGATGGCAACGTCCGGCGGGTGCTTGCGCGCCACGCGGGGATCGATGGATGGCCGGGGAGCGCGGCGGTGCAGCGGCGGCTGTGGGCCATCGCCGAGGAGCGCGTCCCCGGCCTGCGCATCGCCGATTACACCCAGGCGATCATGGATCTGGGCGCGACGGTCTGTACCCGCAGCCGGCCGGCGTGCCACCGGTGTCCGGTTGCGGAGGACTGCGTCGCGCTCGCCGATGGCCGGGTTGCCGATCTGCCCACGCCGCGGCCGGTCCGGGCGCTGCCGGTACGGACGCGCTGGGCCGCTCTGTTGTCGGTGCCAGAGGGCGTTTACCTTGAGCGCCGTGCCGGGTCCGGCATCTGGGGTGGGCTTTACAGCCTGCCCGAACGCGAGGAAGCCGGAGAACTGTGCGACTGGATCCTCTCGCGCTGGCCGGGCGCACGGCAGGTCGAGCCACCGGTCGAACGCATCGGCCATGTCTTCAGCCATTACCGGCTGGATCTGCGTCTCCTGTGCTTTGCGCTTCCGCCTGCGGGATGCGGGATCATGGAAGGGGAACAGGCGATCTGGTATAACTCGCGCCTTCCAACGCGGGTCGGTCTGCCGGCCCCCATCGAACGTCTTCTGATCGAACACGGGGATTCCGACCAATGGCGAGAACCGTAAACTGCGTGTACCTGGGCCGCGAGGCGGAGGGTCTGGCCTATCCGACCTACCCCGGTGAACTGGGCAAGAAGATCTTTGCCAACGTCTCGAAGGAGGCCTGGCAGGCCTGGCTGAAGCACCAGACCATGCTGATCAACGAGTACCGGCTGAGCCCGATGGAGCCCAAGGCGCGGAAGTTCCTCGAGGAAGAGATGGAGAAGTTCTTCTTCGAGGGCGGCGCCACCAAGCCGGAAGGCTACGTCGACCCGAATCAGGCCCGCTGAACGCCGGCGTTGGCCCGCGGCCTACCCGTGCCTGGGGTAGCCAGCGCAGGATCGGCTTGACGGCCGGCCCCGGTGCCGGTTTAATACCGGGCTTCGCCTGAAGGGCGGCTCCCTCCATCGCTTCGGCCAGGTAGCTCAGTCGGTAGAGCAGGGGATTGAAAATCCCCGTGTCGGCGGTTCGATTCCGTCCCTGGCCACCATCTCCTCCCGACGATCCCTTGTCTGCCCGCCACCTTCCGGGCTGTCCCGGACCGTTTGTGCGCATGGTTTCGTCCGTTCCGGCGCCCGTGGGGACTCCGCAGGCACGGGCGTGGTAGGGTAAATCCACGCGTACCCGGTGCCGGCCACGCTGCGCAGCTGCCGCATCGGGGGTATCCCTGAGCAGTCGTCCGGATCGCGTTCGACCCGAGTTGCCCACGGCCCCGGCCATGAATCATCCGTACCTCCGCATGCTGGTCCCCCTGCTCGTCGCCCTGGCGCCGGTGCTGCTCGTGGGGTGCGATTTCAGCCTCTCGGTAAGCACCCGGACCTACGTGGTCGACACCGACCCCGGACCCGGCGGCGACATCGAGCCCCGGGTCAAGCGGGTGAGCAGCGGAGGCCGCGCGTCTTTCCGGATCGTGCCGGATGACGGTTTCGAGATCGATTCCGTATCCGGCTGCGGTGGCTCGCTGACGGACATGCATTACACGACGGGGCGGATCTGGTCCGACTGTGTGGTCCGCGCCCGGTTTCGGGAGCACGAGTCGGCCTCGATCAGCCTGTCGCCGGAGGTCTCCCACACGCTCCTGTACCAGGGGCCGGCGGCTGGCGGGACCGAACTGGTGATCGATGCTCCTGGAGCAACCCGCCCGCCGCCGGACCCGACTGCGTGGGAGAGCGATACCTGTGGCCACAACCCGGACAGCCGCGACGCGGGACGAGACGGCGCAAGCGGGAACGGGTTTGCGCAGGATCCTCTCTTCCGCTTCCGCGGGCCCTGGGAGCAGGCCGGGGATGCGGTGGCCGGGGCGGACGACGTTCAGGATCTGGTGCAGGCGAGCTTCGCGTCGCTGGGAGCCCCCGAAGGTGGCATCGGCTTCGATCGCCACGGCCAGTTCTCGCTGCGTACCACCATCGATGCGATTCCGGCCGCCGGGATGACGCGGACCTACACGCTGGTGCATGAATGGGTCGGGCATCCGCAATACCTGCTGATCGAATCGATGCCGCAGTCGCGCCCGACGGGCCTCGACGTCACGGTGCGCACGCGAGTGCTGGTCATGGCCGCGGAGGCGGGCGGAGTCGACCGCGCGGCATGCGGGCACGAACAGGGCGTGACCATCGTGGACGAGGGGCTGGATGCACGCGGACGCTTCGAGTTCCATCCGCCCGCGGACTCACCCCTCTACACGCTCGTGGACCCCGTGCGCTACACGATGCGGGTCGAACACGAGGTCTCCGTGGGCCAATAGCGCGAAAGTCACGCATTGCTCCCCTCTCCCGCGTGCGGACAAGGTGCCCAGGGGCCGGGGACCGATTTGCAAATCTGTCCCCGGGGCACCGCGCCCCCACCCCAACCCTCCCCCACAGGTGGGGGAGGGGGATTGTCATCGTCGGGGGGGCGGGGGTGAGGGCAGGGCCCGATTCAGGCGGTTGCGCCGGGTCTGGCGGCCGGCTGGGGCGGCGCGGCTGCACCGGTGCGGGCGACGATCTGTCCGGCCTTGACGGCCAGAACCTCGCCGGCCTCCACCGGCTCCCAGGCTTCGCGGGTCAGTGGAACGCTGGCGACCAGAGTCACCCGCTGCCGGGCCTCGTTGAGACCGAGGGTCAGCCCCTCGATCGGCTTGGGGTTCCGGCCCTCCGGCCGGGACGGGCAGGTGCGGCAGAGGGTGTACAGACCCGGTGGCTCGATCCGGCCGCTCGTCTCCTGGGTGCGCTGGTGCCCGTGCACGTAGAGGTATTCCGAATCGCCGTACAGGAAGTTGGCCGGACCGAAGGGCCGCAGCAGGGCCGCGAAGGTGGTCACCGCGGCGAGGCGCGACTCGAGGGTCGGGGCCTCGGATCCGGCCCACAGCGGTTCCAGACGCGCGAGCAGCAGGCAGAACGCGTGTTCGGAATCGGTGTCCCCGATCGGCCGGAAACGGCCCAGGTCCGCAGCAGTGGCTTCCTCGAGACCGATCAGATCACCGTTGTGGGCGAACACGTGCATCCGCCCGCCGAGCTCGCGGGCGAAGGGCTGGGTGTTTTCCAGGGACACCGCGCCCTTGGTCGCCTGGCGCACGTGGGCCAGCACGAAATGGCTGCGGTATTCCTGCTCGTTCAGGAAGCGGATGCCGCTGCTGCGGCTGGCGGCCCCGGTCTCGCGAAGACGGCGGGCATCGCGGCCCGAGTAGAACGCTGCGCCCCAGCCGTCCTTGTGCGGCGCGCTCAGGCCGCCGCGTTCGGAGAAGGCTTCGAGCGAGATCGAGAGCGTGGCGGGCTCCAGGCTGGACATTGCGAGTAGTTCACACATGGCGCTTCATTCGGTGAGGCAGGCGCCGGGCTGGCGGTCACGGGCGCACGAACAACCTCTTGACGTTACACCGGAAGTATCCGTCGGGTCCATGCAGGGGTCAAACCGGCCAGGCATGGTCCCTCGGCGCGATCCATGGCCCGCCGTCCGCACGGTGGCGGGGGGCCCTCAGCGCAGGCCGTAGTCCCGGAAGCGCTCCCGCACGCGCTCGATCTCGGCCTCGGAGAGCAGATCGGGCCCGCCCAGCATCAGGCTCAGGATGTACTGCCGTGCGAGCACTTCGATCTCCCCGGCGAGCCACAGCGCCCGGCGGAGGTCGTTCCCGGTGGCGACCACGCCGTGATTCGCCAGCAGGCAGGCGCTCCTGCCCTCGAGAGCCTCGATCGCGCGCTCGGAGAGTTCCGGGGTCCCGAAGGTCGCGTAGCGGGCACAGCGGATATCCGGACCGCCGGCTGCCGCGACCATGTAGTGTGCCGCGGGAATCCCCATCCCGCGCATCGAGAGCGCCGTGGCATGCACCGAATGGGTGTGCACGACCGCACCGATTTCCGGACGTGCCTGCAGGATGCCCAGGTGCAGCCGCCACTCGCTGGACGGACGCTGGCCCGCCGCAGGTTCTCCATCGGCGCCGAGGAACACGATATCCGCGGGCTCGAGTTCCTCGTAGGGGATCCCGGACGGGCTGATCAGCATTCCGTCGCCCCAGCGGGCACTCACGTTGCCGGAGGTACCCTGGTTGATGCCCTCGCGGTTCATCCGCAGGCAGGTCTCGATGATCGACTGGCGCAGCGACAGTTCGGTGGGATCCATCTCGCGGCTCCGGGGCGCGGGTCTTCGGGCGGGCACAGCTCCACTGACTATAGCAGCACCGGTTCCCGCGTTATGCGCCGGTGCCCGTTGCCGGGGTCCGGTGCGTCGCGATGGCCTGCGTGTGACAATGGTCGCCATGGACTGGAAAGCGCTGCAGAATGGCTCGGACATCCGCGGGGTTGCAATGGCCCCGGAGGGCGGCAGCGATGCCGACGTCAATCTGACCCCGCTGGTGGTCAGGCGCCTCGGCTTGGCTTTCGCGCGCTGGCTGGGACAGACCCTCGAGCGCGAGCCGCGGGCGCTGACCATCGCGGTGGGTCGCGACAGCCGTATCAGCGGTCCGGCGCTCGCGGCGGCACTGTCCGAGGGAATCGCCGCGGAGGGCGCGCGGGTGCTGGATTTCGGGCTGGCCTCCACCCCGGCGATGTTCATGAGCACCGTGACGCCGGGCTACCGCTGCGACGGCGCGGTGATGCTGACCGCGAGCCATCTGCCCGCGCACCGCAACGGCTGCAAGTTCTTCACCGCTCGCGGCGGGCTGAACCGGGAGGACATCACCACGCTGCTCGAGCTTGCCGCGGGCGCCGGGCGAGAGGCCTCCGGCCCGGCGGGGCCGGTCGAGGAAATCGACTTCATGTCCGTGTACACCAGCCAGTTGGTGGAACGTATCCGGCAGGGCGCAGCGCACCCGGAACATCCGGACCAGCCTCTCGCTGGACTGAAGATCGTCGTCGACGCCGGCAACGGGGCCGGCGGGTTCTTCGTCGACCGCGTGCTCGAGCCGCTGGGTGCGGACACCACCGGCAGCCGGTTTCTCGAGCCCGATGGCCGATTCCCCAACCACGTGCCGAACCCCGAACACCCGGATGCGATGGCCGCACTGCGCGACGCGGTGCTCGCCGGCGGCGCGGATTTCGGCATCGCCTTCGATCCCGACGTGGATCGCGCGGCGGCGATGGAAGGCTCGGGACGGGAGATCAACCGCAACCGGCTCGTGGCGCTGGCGGCGGCGGTGGTGCTGCGCGAGCATCCCGGGACCACGATCGTCACCGACTCGGTGACCTCGGAGGGCCTGACCGAATTCATCGAGGACGGGCTCGGCGGCGTGCACCACCGCTTCCGCCGGGGCTACCGGAACGTGATCAACGAGGCGATGCGGCTGAACGCCGCCGGTGAGCCCTGCTGGCTGGCGATCGAGACATCGGGACACGCCGCGCTGAAGGAAAACCACTTCCTCGACGACGGGGCCTATCTCGTCGCGATGCTGCTCGTCGAACTGGCGCGGGCGCGCAGGGAAGGTCGCGATCTGGGCGATCTGATCGCGGAGCTTCGGGAGCCGGCCGAAAGCCGCGAGTACCGGATCGGGCTACCGGCGCAGGACTTTGCGGCCCGGGGCGAGCGCATCCTCGACGCGCTGCGGGAAAGTGTCGCCGCCGAGCCCGGCTGGAGGGTCGTTCCGGACACCCACGAAGGCGTGCGCGTTACCTGCCGGGGCCCGGGGGAACAGGGCTGGTTCCTGCTGCGGCTGTCGCTGCACGATCCGGTGCTGCCGCTGAACGTCGAGTCCGAGGTCAGCGGCGGTGCCGACCGGATCGAACGCCGGCTTGCGCGGCTGCTGTCCGCAATGGACACGTCCATGGAGCTGGGCGCGCTCGATGCGCGGCAGCGCACGGATGCGAATTGAGCCCCGGCCGGGGGCGTGTTGATCCCCATTTTCAGGCATGCGGTATCGGCCGAAACTGCAGTGAGGCGCGATATCCGGCGGTCGCGGGCTTCCTCGGTGAGCCATAGACGATGCCTTCGGCAAACCGCTGCGATCTTTGCTATTAACTCTTTGACCGGGATTTCCTTTGCGGCTAGCCTTGTTCGGGTGCCACTACATATTGTAGTCGGCAGGTATTTTCTCCCCAACAGGTAGTAGAACCCAAAGGATGTCATGCACATGCAAGGCAG
>PWRV01000336.1 GCA_003563455.1 Thioalkalivibrio sp. | reverse complement strand
CTCCTTCCACGCAGTGAATCCGCCTTCCATGTGCGCGATACGGTCAACGCCATGCTTCAGCGCGAGCCGCCCCATCATTCCGGACCGCACGCCGGATCCGCAGTGAAGAATGATGCGCTTGTCCGACTGTCCGGGAAGCATGTCGGGCTTGAAGAACGGGAGCGGCATCAGCATCGCGCCCTCCACGTGCTCCAGCATGTATTCCTGGGGCGTGCGCACGTCGATCACCACCACCTCTTCACTCGCGCAGGCCGCGGCGACCTCCTGCGGCGTCCAGATCTCGAGGGTACCCTCGCCAACCGATTCGCTTTTCATCTCTAACCTCCGGGAAATATCGGGAAACGATGTGGAAGACCCGCCGAATGCCACGGCCGAGGTCAACACCCGTTGGATTATTAGCGAAGTCTAATGTTCCCGAAAGCATCCGCGCAGAATGTGCGCAGTTACCCGGACCGGGGGTCGGACCAAGCCAAGTGATTGTTCGCGTTCGCAAAACCCCTCCCAGTGGCGCGATTTCAGCGCTTAAACGGCCATTTCTGATGCAAAAATGGGCGGGTTAAGCGCAGAGAGCCGCGAGCGGCGACCATCCCGCCCCGCGTCGTACTGACCGCCCGATACGCGGTGAGGTGGTTCGATCGTCTGGCGGCCCTTTTTGCCACGAAAAATCGGCCTCCAAGGGGCTGTCAGAGGGGTTTATTTACCGTCAATAGCCTGTGGATCAGTCGGTTGGCTTGGTCCGACCCCGTTGGCATCGACATCCGCCGGCTGTGGGTGCATCGTGGAGGCACTGGCGAAACAGCCGTTACACGGTACGTCCCCGAGGAGGTTTGTGATGAACGATTCGAACCCGGCCATGGCCGTCCGCCGCCCGATCAACGGTGGGGCCTTTGGGGCGGCGGGGTGGTTGGGACTGCTCCTCTTGCTGCTCGTCCCGGGGCCCGCGGCCAGCGATGTCGATCACTGGGTGATCGATCCCGAGCATTTCGCCGTGGCCTTTCTGGTCGATCACGCGGGCTATGCGGCCACGCTGGGGCTCTTCCTCGAGGCCGGGGGCGAGTTCCGCTTCGACCCCGATGGGCACCGGCTGGAGAGTGGGTCCTTCGTGGCCCAGACAGACAGCGTATTCACCAACCACGATGAGCGTGACGAGCATCTGCGCAGTGATGACTTTCTCGACGTCGCCAACCATCCGGAGATGCGCTTCGAGGCCACGCGCTGGGAGCGCACCGGCGACGACGTGGGCCGCCTGCACGGGGAACTCGAACTCCTGGGGGAGCGCCGGCCGCTGGTGCTGGAGACGCGAATCAACAAGGTCGAGCGCTACCCGATGCCGCTTGGCGGCATATTCGGCCGCCCATACGTCCTTGGGGCCTCGATGCGCGGCGCCTTCAATCGCAGCGATTTCGGGATGACCTACGGGCTGCGCCCGCGCGAGTTCGTCGGTGACCGCGTGGAACTGATCATCGAGTTCGAGGCGCAGCGCCAATAGGCAACACCCGGCAATGAAAACGGGCCCCGAAGGGCCCGTCGTCCCCCGGGAGGTCCCGGGGTTGTTTGGCAGCGCCGCGCGTGGGGAATGCCGTCAGGCCGCGTCGCGCCAGCGATCCGCGGCTTCGCTGCTGGCAGCGTTCCATGCCGCCATGCCGCCGACGACGTTGGTAACCCGACGGTGGCCAAGCCGCTTGAGGATCGAGGCCGCCACGGTCGAGCGGTAGCCGCTGCCACAGATGACGGCAGCCGAATCCTCCGGCTCGACCCCGGGCACACCGTCGCGGGTCTCGGCGACGGGGCGATGGATCGCCGCGTCATCGCGATCCTCCTCGTATTCGGCCGGAGTGCGCACGTCGACCAGCTTCATCTCGCCGTGCTGCACGGCCTCGCGAGCCTGCCCTGCGTCGAGCTGCCCCAGGGTCTCGAGCGGCAGTCCGGTCTCGGCCCAGGCGGCCATACCGCCGCGAACGTAGCCGTCGATGTAGTCGCGGCCCGTGCGGACCATGCCGCGTACTGCCTCCTCGATCACCGCGGGGTCGCCCGTGTCGTCCACCAGGATCACCGGTTTGTCGTCCGGCGTGACCCAGCCGGCCCAGTTGGCGAAGGGCCCGCGAATCCCGATGCCCAGTGCGCCAGGCACGTGACCGCCGCCGAAGGCCAGCGGATCGCGCAGGTCGATCACGGTGGCCTCGTCTGCCCGCACGCGCCGGGCCACATCCGACGGCTCAAGCGGCACCATGCCCGGCAGCGGGATCACGTCCTTCGGACCCGCCGTGTTGATGCCCTTGTTGCGCGGGTAGAAGTCCGGGATCTCCGGCAGGCCGTGCAGCAGCTTCTCGACGAAGTCCGCCTCGCTCAGCGTCGGATCCAGATAGGGATTGGTCCGCCGCTCGTAGCCGAGGGTGGAGACAGGTCGCCCGGACATGCCCGCGCCGCAGGCGGAGCCGGCCCCATGCCCCGGATGGACTTCCACGCCGTCGGGCAGGTCCGCAAGCTTCTCGCGCACGCTGCGAAACATCTGCCGCGCCAGCTCGCGCTTGGCGTCTTCGCCCAGCAGATCCGGCCGGCCGAGCGAGCCGACGAACAGGAAATCACCGGTGATCAGGGCAACCGGGTCCGTCTGCGAGCGTGCTCCGTCATAGACCACGAACATCAGGTGCTCCGGTGTATGCCCGGGCG
>PWRV01000334.1 GCA_003563455.1 Thioalkalivibrio sp. | reverse complement strand
TTCCTGGGCCCATCTTCCTGGGCCCATCTTCCTGGGTCCATCTTCCTGGGCCCATTTGCCCGCGGCCGATTTCCCTCGCCCCTGGGGCCAAAACAGGCCACGGGCCAGGATCAGCCGGCAAACGGATCACGCAGCACAATGGTCTCGTCGCGATCCGGTCCGGTGGAAATCATGTCGATCGGCAGACCCACCGCGCTGCTCAGCCGTTCCAGGTACCGCTGGGCATTGGCGGGCAGCTGATCGTATTGCCGGATACCCAGCGTCGATTCCTGCCAGCCGGGCAATTCCTCGTAGATCGGCTCGCAGGCCGAATAGGCCTCGGCGCCGGCAGGCGGAATCCCCACCTCCCCGCCGTCGCAGCGGTACCCGACACAGATCTGCAGCGTGTCGAGCCCGTCCAGCACATCGAGCTTGGTGATGCACAAGCCGCTGATGCTGTTGATCGCACCTGCCCGCCGCAATGCCACCGCGTCGAACCAGCCACAGCGGCGCGGCCGCCCGGTCGTGGAGCCGAACTCGTTCCCGCGCCGCGCGAGGTGCTCGCCCATGCTGTCGAACAGCTCGGTCGGAAAGGGGCCGGCCCCGACGCGGGTCGTATAGGCCTTGGTGATGCCGAGAATGTAGTCCAGATCCCGCGGACCGACACCCGAACCGGTGGCCGCGCCTCCGGCCGTCGTGTTCGACGAAGTCACGAAGGGATAGGTGCCGTGATCGATGTCGAGCAGCGTGCCCTGGGCAACCTCGAACATCACGTCCGCGCCCGTTGTCCGCAGTTCATGCAGCCGGCCCGCAACATCGGTGACCAGAGGGCGCAGCCGCTCCGCCTGTTCCATGCTCTCGTCCAGGATCCGCTGGAAATCGACCGTATCGGCCTGGAAGTAATGCTTCAGGCAATGATTGTGGTAATCGAGCACCTCGCCGAGCTGTGCGGCAAAGCGCTCGCGGTGGAACAGGTCACTCAGGCGCAGGCCGCGCCGCGCGACCTTGTCCTCGTAGGCCGGCCCGATGCCCCGCCCGGTGGTGCCGATGGCCGATGCGCCCCGCGCCTTCTCCCGGGCATGATCCAGTGCAACGTGATGCGGCAGGATCAGCTGGCAGGACTCCGACAGGCGCAGGCGCTCGGCAACGGGCACCCCGCGGGCCTCGAGCATGTCCATTTCCTTCAGCAGTGCCTGCGGCGACAGCACGACCCCGTTGCCGACCAGGCACTCGACCCCGGCGCGCAGGATGCCCGAGGGAATCAGGTGCAGTACGGTCTTTTCGCCCCCGATCACCAGCGTGTGCCCGGCGTTGTGACCCCCCTGGAAACGCACCACTGCTGCGGCATTCCCGGTCAGCAGATCGACGACCTTCCCCTTGCCCTCGTCGCCCCATTGACTGCCCAGAACCACTACGAATCGACCCATGCCTACAGCTCCTCGACAATCCATTCCTGACCGCGTCTCTGCAGCCGCCGCCCCGTTTTCACGGCATCCGGGGATTCGCCCGCGAGCAAGCGCCGTACCCGTACGCCGCGGGCGCGCAGATCCGCGATTGCCGCATCGAGCCCGGAATCCCCCTCCGCGGGCGCCAGCACGCATTCACGTTGCGGTTCCCCCTCTTCCGGCACCAGTCGCAGCAGTTGCCGAAGGTCGGTGCTGAATCCGGTCGCCGCACGGGCCCGGCCAAAGACCCGACCGATATCATTGTAGCGGCCGCCCCGAGCAATTTCCTGACCCGATCCCGGCACGAAGGCCGCGAAGACCAGCCCGGTGTGGTAGGAATACCCCCGGAGTTCTCCAAGATCGACGTGCACGTCGAGGTCCGGGTGGCTGTCCTGCAAGTCCCCGATCACCGTCTCCAGGTGCTCGATGGCGGCCGAAACCTGCACCGGAGCCGCCGCGAGCGCGCGACGCGCCTCCCCCAGCACCTCGGTACCACCATTCAGTTCGACCAGCGCGCGGAGTTGCCGGCTCACCTCGGCGTCAAGCTGCCACGCGCCCAGCGTCTCCTCGATCTCCGGGATGGCCTTGCGCTGCAGCAGGTCGAAGAACGCGCGCTCGCGGGCGGGGTCGAACCCGGCCACGCGTGCCAGCGAACGGTAGATGTCCACGTGCCCCAGGTCGATGCTGGCATCGCGGACGCCGCAGCGCTCGAGCGTTGCCAGCATCAGACGGAGGATCTCCAGGTCGCTGTCCAGGCCGTCATGGCCAAAGAGCTCGGCGCCGGCCTGCAGCGGGCTGCGCGACCCCGACCACTCGTCCGGCCGGGTCCTGAGCACGGTCCCGACGTAACAGAGGCGCGCCGGACCCGCATCGCGCAGCCTGTGGGCATCGATGCGCGCAACCTGGGGCGTGAGGTCCGCGCGTACCCCCATCAGCCTCCCCGTCATCTGATCGGTCAGCTTGAAGGTCTGCAGATCGAGCTCGCCACCAACGCCCGTCAGCAGGGACTCCAGGTATTCCGCGAGCGGCGGCATCACCAGGTCGTAACCCCAGACGTCGAACTGGTCCAGGATCGCGCGGCGCAGGATCTCCATACGCCGCGCAGCCGCAGGAAGCGCCTCCTCGAGCCCGTCGGGCAAGAGCCACCGGTTCACGTCCGTCATCATCTGTCCTGTATCAGCGGTCCATCAGGCTCAGCCCCGAATCCAGCCGAGCAGTAGGGACATCAGCCCGAACAACCTCAGGGTCCCGTCGGGCAGACGGGCACCCTCCAGCAGGTATTTCCGGTAGCGGTTCGGGATCAGAAACGGCAGCAACCCCTCAAAGACAAGCAGCAGCGCAAGCGCTGCTGCCAGGTCCGACCACTCTTTTACCGGTGGGCCGTCAGCGGTTGTCGTTCAGGCTCCCGATCCCGGCTGGATCCTTGAAGTAGCGGAAGAACTCCGAGCTCGGATCGATCACGAAGGTGCTGCCTTCTCCTGCGATGGAGCCGCGATAGGCAAGCAGGCTTCGATAGAAGGTAAAGAACTCCTTGTCCTCGCCAAAGGCGCTGCCCAGGATCTCGGTCGCCTGCGCATCGCCGGCGCCTCGGATTTCCTCCGAATCGCGGTAGGCGTTCGCGAGGATCACGGTACGATCGCGGTCGGCACGTGACCGGATGCGTTCGCCCGCTTCCTGCCCGCGGGCACGGAAGTCCTGCGCGATCCGCTCGCGCTCGGCGCGCATGCGATTGTACACCGACTCGGAGACCTCGTCGGGGAGGTCGATGCGTCGGATCCGTACGTCCACCAGTTGCGTCCCCAGTTCTCGCGAGGTCTCAAGGGCGGCTTCCCGCACCGCGCCCATGATGGTGGTGCGCTCTCCCGATACAACCTGCGCGAGTTCGTAGCGGGCAAACTCGTTGCGCATGCCGTCGCGCAGGATCTGCTGGAGACGCTGCTCGGCAACCCGCTCGTCACCGCGCGTCGAGCGATAGTACTGCCCGACGTCGTCGATCCGCCACTTGGCATAGAAGTCGACGATCACGTTTTTGGCCTCGCTGGTGAGGAAGCGATCCGGCGGGACGTTCAGCGTCATGATGCGTGCATCGTAGAAGCGCACGTTGTTGATGAGCGGAAACTTCAGGTGCAGTCCCGGATCGAGGTCGACCTGGCGCACCTCACCCAGCGAGAACAGGATCACCCGCTCGCGTTCGTCCACCGTGTAAGTGGACATCACGATCACGATTATGGCGACAATAACGCCGATACCAGCTATTCGAAGCATTAGCGCACCTCCCGCGCGCGCGGATCAGGCCGCGTGCCCGTGCGATTTGGGGCCTGACTCGGGGTTCCGACCCCGAATGCGCCGCGGCTGGTATCCAGCGGTTGCGGCGTCGGCCCCGCATCACGCGCGGGCGGGGCAGCGCCGAAGAGCTGGTCAAGCGGCAGCATCATCAGGTTGTTGGTCGATGCCACGTCGAGCATCAGCTTGTTGGAATCCCGGAAGATCTCCTCGACGGCCTCGATGTAGAGACGTTCGCGCGTCACCTCGGGCGCCACCTGGTATTCCACCAGCAGCTGGGTAAAGCGGGCCGCGTCCCCCTCGGCCCGGGCAACCACCTGGTCCCGATAGCCCTCCGCTTCCTCGAGGATTCGCGCCGCCTGGCCGCGGGCCCGCGGGATCAGTCCGTTGCGATAGGCTTCGGCCTCGTTAATGAACCGCATCTCGTCTTCGCGCGCCCGGATGGCGTCGGCGAAGGACCCCTGCACCGGCTCCGGCGGCTGCGCCTGCTGCATCGACATCGAAGTGACCATTACCCCGGCCCCGTACGAATCCAGCGCGCTCTGGAGGACCTCCCGAGAGGTGACCGCAATCTCGGCCCGGCCCTCACCGAGGATATAATCGAGATTGCTCTTGCCCACCCGCTCGCGGATCGCCGATTCCATCGCGAACTGCACCGTGCGATCCGGTTGGCGCACATTGAACAGGAAGTCCGTGACGTCGAGCACGCGGTACTGCACCGCGATGTCGACATCAATGATGTTCTCGTCGGCGGTGAGCATCAACGCACGGTGTTCAAGCGTCCGGATGGAATCGACATTCTCGACCTCGACCCGTTCGAAGGGAAACGGCAGATGCCAGTGCGGGCCCGGCTCCGAGATCTTCTGGAACGCGCCGAAGCGCAGCACCACGCCGCGATCGCCCTCGCCGACGATGTAGAAGCCCGATGCCAGCCAGACAACCAGCGCGATGATCAGCGCCAGGCTGATCACTGCCCGGGAGTGACGTCCCATGCCTGAACCGCCACCGCCATCGGAGTCGCCACCACCCCCTTTGCCGCCGAACAGGCTGTTCAGCTGCTGCGAGACCTTGCGCATCATCTCCTCGAGGTCGGGGGGCCGCTGGCCACCGCCCCCACTGCCGCCGCCACCGCCACTCCACGGATCGCGTTGGTTTTTTCCCGGTTCGTTCCAGGGCATCTAGGGACTCCTGCTTTCAGTACAGCCGTAAGAACGTCAAACGCGCGTTTGGTTCAGTCGCGTTTCACGAAAGGGGCTGCATTTTAGGTAGCCCCTCTCGGCCCCGCAAGCCTGCGCGCGCAGCCAGACGGGCGAGGGAATGCGGAGGGGATCGTTCGCGGGTGTCAGCCCACGTAGCTGGCGTAGGCAGGGTCGTACATCTGCTCGCGCAGCAGCGCCTCGAGGTCGGCCGGTTCCGGTACTCCCGCGAGATCTTCGGCGAAGGCGATACGCGCGACCGCAGCCGCAATCTGCAGAGACACCTCGCGGACCCGATCGAGAGACGGATACAGTGAGCCCTGCTCGAGATCCGCCGCCTCCACACTTTCCGCCAGAGCACGCGCCGCAGCCATGAACATGCCGTCGGTGATCCTCGACGCTTGCACCGAGACTGCACCCAGACCGACACCCGGAAAGATGTAGGAGTTGTTCCCCTGCCGCGGCACGAACCGCTGCCCATCGATCTCCACCGGATCGAAGGGGCTGCCGGAGGCGAACAGCGCCTTGCCACCGGACCAGGCGTAGGCCTGTTCCGCAGTGCACTCGGACTTCGAGGTCGGGTTCGACAGCGCGAACACGATCGGCCGCTCGTTGAGCCGGGACATCGTCTCGATGACCTCGCGGGTGAAGGCGCTGGCAACCGCCCCGACACCGATGATCGCCGTCGGACGCAGGATTTCGACCGCCTCGGCAAAGCTGTCCACCGGCGGGTGCTCGTGGGCGTAGACACGCTTGTGCTCCGCCAGCGCGATCCGGCTGCGCACAACCAGCCCTCTGGAGTCGACCATCCAGCAGCGTTGCCGGGCTAAGAGCTCGTCCATCCCGTCTTCGACCATCGCGGTGGTCAGGAGGTCGGCGATGCCCCTGGCGGCCTCGCCCGCCCCCAGGAACAGGAAGGTCTGCTCGCTCAGCGGCACGCCGGAGACGCGCAACGCGGACAGGATGCCCGCCACCGTCACCGCGGCAGTGCCCTGGATGTCGTCGTTGAAACAGGGTATCCGGTCACGGTACTCCTGCAGCAGCCGGAAGGCGTTGTGATTCGCGAAGTCCTCGAACTGCACCGCGATTCCGGGGAAGACCTCCTGGGTCGCCTGCAGGAACTCCTCCATCAGTTCGTCGTACTCCGTCCCCGTCAAGCGCCGCTGGCGCAGGCCGAGGTACAAGGGGTCTTCCAGCAGCGATTCGTTATTCGTGCCCACGTCGAACATCACCGGCAGGCAGCGCCGCGGATGCACGCCCGCACACGAGGTGTAGAGCGCCAGCTTGCCAATGGGGATGCCCATACCGCTCGCGCCCAGGTCGCCCAGGCCAAGGATACGTTCCCCGTCGGTCACGACGATGATGCTGGCATCGCGGTAGGGCCAGTTGCGCAGGACCGTCGACACCTTGCCGCGATCCGCCGCCGAGACATAGAGCCCACGCGGGCTGCGGTAAATGTGGCCGTACTCCTGGCAGGCAAGCCCGACGGTCGGCGTGTAGATCACCGGCATGGTCTCGTCGGGGGTTTCCATGATCACGCGGTAGAACAGCGCCTCGTTCCTGTCCTGGAGCGCCTGGAGCATGATGTACCGCTCGAGCGGCGAGTCGATGCGCCGGAAGTTTTCCAGTACCCGCGCGACCTGCTCCTCCTGCGTCGATACGTGCGGTGGCAGGAGACCGCACAGCCCGAGCAGGTCGCGCTCGCGCAACGTAAACGCCGAGCCCTTGTTCAGCGCCGGATCGCGCAGCAGCGCCATGCCTCGGGGGAACCATTCCGGAAGGGGGCCCGGCATCGGTGCGCCGGGTGTGCTCTGGGGCATCGGATCATCCTTGCGGGTCCACTGCGGGACCCTTCATGTTGCGGGGCCGGGTCGATTCCGGGCCGCTTGCGCCGAGTATCCGACCCCGAACCCCGCGAGGTCAACCGGAGCCCTCCGCACCCGCTCGTCGATGCGAACTTCGCGTGCTCGAGGCTCCGCGTCGGCACTGGACCCGGAACGCCGGAAGGCGAACAATCGACGGACGGCCTGGAGGGAACGATGACACGACAACGAGAAACGCCAGACCGGACCGTCTCGCTCGTGCTGGGCTCGGGCGGGGCCCGCGGGCTTGCACACATTGGCGTGATCCGGGAACTCGAGGCGCGCGGCTACGCGATCCGCGCGATCGCCGGGAGCTCGATGGGCGCGCTGGTCGGCGGCATCCATGCGCTTGGAGAACTGCAGGCCTATGCCGACTGGGTCGAGGGCCTCAGTCAGGCGGACGTATTCAGGCTCCTCGACTGGTCCCTTTCGGGAGGCGGCATGATCCGTGGCGACCGGCTGATCCGCAAGCTGAAGGATCTGCTCGGTGAAAGTGACATCGAGGATTTGCCGATCAGCTACACAGCCGTCGCGGTGGATATCGACCGGGGACGGGAGGTCTGGATGACGGACGGCTCACTGTTCGACGCGATCCGCGCCTCCATCGCGATCCCGGCCATCTTCGCACCGCACCGCTACCGTGGCCGGACCCTGGTGGACGGCGGCCTGCTCAACCCGGTGCCGGTGGCGCCGACCCTCCGAACGCTGACGGACCTGACCATCGTCGTCGATGTAAACGGACCCGCCTCCGGCGACTCCGTTCGGGAGAACGAGGACAAGGACGACGACGCCGGCATGTTGCGACGCATGCTCGGCTACGTCGAGTCGCTCGGCATGAACGGCGCGCAGGAAGCGGAGGGACTCGCGCTTTCGGAGGTCCTGATGTGCTCGCTGGAAACCATGCAATCCGCGCTCACCCGGCATCACCTCGCGGTGTTCCGCCCCGACCTCGTGGTCAGCATCCCCAAGAACACCTGCATGTTTCACGAATTCCACCGGGCCGGACCCGTGATCCAATTGGGCCGGGACACCGCACACTCAAGGCTGAACGAGCTGGAAGAACACGGAAGATCCGGAACGCCATATTGAAGCACTCGCACGCACCGGTTCCGGCGGGTTGGGTAACCACGCCACACCCGCTATGCTGTTGGCGATGGAGAGGAGTCACGGCATGAAACTCATGAACAACCGCAGAAGCCACGCTAGGGGCGGAGGGCTGATAAGCCTCTTCCTGATCGTGCTTCTGATCGCGATCGCTTACGTCGGCGGCGAGTGGTATGTCACGCAGCACGTGAAGGCAGGGCTGAGCGAGGTCCTGCAACGGGATACGCAGCAGGAACTGGTCGTGGAATCCGTTGGTATGGACGGCTGGCTGTTCAGCGGACGCCGCTCCGGAGATGCGGTGGTTGCGTTGCCCTCCGGCGAACGCGTGCCGGTGGAGTTCACGATGATCGGCAACCCGATCACCGGTTCCGCGATCAAGGTCGAAGGGGACGAGCGTCTGAAGCTGAAGCTACGCGAGATATTCGGCAACATCCTCTGACGCCTGCGCACCGGGCAAGGACCGTTACATCCGGGAAATATCCCGGAAACATCAGCATTGTCTAATACAGGGCAACAAGAACCCGAACCGGAACAACACCGGAAGGAGCTACCCTGATGACAAAGCTGAACAACCTCGCCGCGCTGGCCGCACTGGCCGTTGCGAGCATGATCACCACCGTCGGAAACCTGTCAGCCGCGCCGGCCGTCGGCGCGAACCTTGATCCCTGCCTGAATGGCGAGGCCTCCTCGAGCGGCCGCTTCCCCAACCAGGCCATGGAAGATGCATTCAAGCGCTACCTGGACTGGACCTTCGAGAACGGCCTGTCGGTGGAACATGCGCTGGCCGATCCGACACAACCGGTGCATGCCCTGGAACCCGGCATGGATGCGAATGTGTCGGCCAGCGGCCGATTCCCGAACCAGGCAATGGAAGACCAGTACCACGCGTACATGGACTGGGTCGAGGCTGCGGGCCTCGATAAGCTGCACGCCTTCCGCAATGTTTCCGCACACTGAAGCGGCCGGCATGCGCCACCGTTGAGTGCGCACTGAGGAAGCCGCGGATAAAGCCGCGGCTTCCTCAGCGGGCGCTGAGCGTTGACCGTGGCTCGATCAATGAACGCGGGCGGCTGGAGCCGATGGCCGGCCGCCAGGTGTCAGGCCGCGCGGCGTGCGGCGATGAATGACCGAACCATGAACACGAGCAGACCGGCGCACAACACCAGCATGCCGATGTTAACCGTCAGCGCGAGCGCGCTCATTTCCGCCGCCCGGATGCCGAGCGTCGCCGCCGGTGCCAGCGCACCCAACAGCGCGACAACCGCGGCGACATGCATCAGATGCCGCCGCCCGTTTTCGAAAATCAGCGCGAGGCCACCAAGGACCGCGAGCACAACACCAGGGTAGGCTGGAAGCAGCGCGGTCTGGCTCCCTGACCAGGCAAACCCGCCGATCCCCAGGAGGATCAGCAGTGCGGCAAACACGAGCGTCAGTTTCGGCATGGGCGAGAATCCTCGGTATGGACGCCAGCGGCTACAACCGCAGCGCGTCGATTTGACACCGATCGTGAGAACAGGCCGCTCAGCGGAAGTTCCTGGACAGGAAACACTCCTACTGATGCGGGAACGGGCGGCCGAACTGGATCAGACCATTCCCCGGGCTTTGGCGAAAGACTGACGACGTTCGGGGCTTCACGGTCGTGCCGTAGGTGGTCGGCCCTCGGCCGATGGTCGCCGGGAGACCATGGGCCACCACTCGGCGGCCGCACCGCCCCCGATGAACGCCGGTCTTCGGCACCGGAATCAAGACTCGCGCGCTACGGAATACGGTCAGGTCTCACATTCCAACAGGACACACCAACAAGTGTTGGATTGTGAGACCTGACCCCGTGCATGTAGCTGATCGAACTGCCGCCCCAGGAAATGCTGCCGTCCGTGCTTGGTCGACCAACTGGCGGCATGATGGACTTGTTTTCGGGGACAGCTCGATGGGTGGATCCTGGACCCGGTGCCTGTTCCGCTGCCGGCGCTACCAGGACACGCTGAGGCTCAGTGACCCGTATTCGGCGTCTTCCGGTTGCCCCCTGAACTCTCGCGTGCGGTAGGCATGGGTGTAGGCCAGGCGGATCCGCTGATTGGCTACCGCCAGGCCACCGAAGACCTCGCCCACCCACGGCTCACGCGGCACGCTGCGGCTGCTTCGGAAGGTGTTGCCGTCCAGAAAGACGTCCCGTGCCCGACCTTGGCCATCGATGCCGGTGAATACGTACCAGCCCCAGCGCTCCGCGGGTACGAAACGCATGGAACCGGGGAAGGCGGGCTGGATGCGGGGCGGGGAAAAGTCATTGGGCATGTAACGGCCAAGGCGCAGGGTCAGTCCGCCACCCGCGAGGGTAAAGGGGGTGCCCACGGCAGCTCCGAGGTGCCCGTTGAGGTCGGCGCCCCAGCCTCCCGTACGTCGGGTTTCCCAAACGCGCTGGATCCGTTCGACGCCCACCATCAGGGTGGGTTCGTTGCGCAGCTGGGTGTCCCAGCCCTGGGGCTTG
>PWRV01000277.1 GCA_003563455.1 Thioalkalivibrio sp. | reverse complement strand
CGGCCGCCCCCCAACAGCAGCGGCGCGATGTCCGTGCCATTGACGAGCAACTCCCCGCGGCTGCTTGCCTCGATCAGCAGGTAGTGAATCACCTCCCCCTCGGGTCCGCTGCGCTCCTCCGCCGCGAGCTTCAGTACCGTCGCAACGCCCAGGATCTGCTGGCGCATCGACTCGGAAGCGCTGAATGCAAGCGCGTACTCGGTAAGGGTGTCGAGATTCCGCACCTCCAGCTCGCTGCGGCTGCGCAGTGCATCGGGGTCATCGCCGGCCCCCTCCTCGACATGCGCATGCCCGCTGAGGCGAAGCCCCGCGATCGGCAGATCGATCATGATCGCGTTGACATCGAGGCGGGTGCGATTGTCAAGCATGGCAAGCAGGACGTCGCCGGATTCGATCTCCAGTTCGACGCCGCCACGGCCCACGAAAGCGCCGGCCGGCAGTCCGGAGGCTTCGAGATCCAGCAGCACCTCACGCGGCATGAATTCGGCGGGAATCGGCAGCAGCCCCATCGACCGTTCCGAGAGCCCGCGCTGGTGATAACCGATCGCCAGCCCCGGCGCCGGGGTATCGAGTTCGAGCAGACTCAGACCGAATTCCAGTAACTCCAGACCGTAAACCGCCCCTTCGGGGCCCTCCGGACCCATGCGGCCGCTGATGCCGTTAAACGACATCCCGAGCACGAGGCTGCCAAGAAATTCCTGCGACAGGCCGGCGAGTTCCTCCTCCGGGAACTCGTCGGCCATCAGCGATAGCAGGCCGGCCTGAAGCAGGGTGTCCGGGGCGATGCGGTCGAGCCGCAGGTCGATGGCGAAGGCGTCCAGACCGTGGGCGCCGTCACCATCACCGAAACGCCAGTCGCGACCGCGCACGCCGAGCCGGAGATCCCGTTCCCGCGCGCCAACCGCGCTGGGCCCGAACCCGGACTCCAGTCGCGCCGCGCCGACGTTGAACCAGGCCGCATCGCCGGGTTCTCCGCCGGCGAGGTCGAGGATCTCCACCGTCGTCTCGAAGCCGCCCAGCGCGTCCAGCGCCTCTCCGAGCAGCACTTGGGGATCGCGTTCCATCAGCGCCTCAGGATCCGCGGCCAGGTCCGCGAGGGCGGAGATCGCCGGGAGGTCGACATCGAGATACTCCACGCCGACGTGGAGGGTGCCGAGCCCCGCCATCACCCCTCCGGCCGAGTCTTCCAGCAGGACGCCGTCCAGGGTCACTGCCAGCGGCCCCGACACCACGCCCGGTTCGGATTCCACCAGCTCCAGTCCGAGCCGCAGTTCGTCGGCGCTTATCCGGCCCGGGATTCCCTCGAGGCTGCCGGCGTCCTCCCCGCCGTGCCATTCCGCGGCGAACACATCCGCATCCAGGGTCAGGGAGAGGCCCCCGAGCCGCAGGTCCGCGGTGAGCATGGTCCCGAGGTCCTGGGCCCACAGACCACGAAGGCTTCGCTGATCGATCTCGAGGATTCCCAGCGTGTTCCCGCGGCCGTCGCGCAGTCTCATTCCGCCGGGAATCTCCCACTCCGTATCCCAGCGTCCTTCCCCCACCGGACGCAGGATCGCAGTGAGTGTCCCCAATTCCAGAACGGCGGAGTCGCGGGCACTCTCCTCACGCGACGGATCCCGCAACTGGACCGAGTCCATCACCATGTGCAGCGATCCGTCGGGTCGCTCGAGGATGTCGAGCTCACCCTCCATCCACAACGGCGAATCCGGCGCCGACAAGGTCTCCAACCAGGCATCGCGCACCGACTCCGCCCGGGCGGAGAGTGCCGCCGCCACCCCCGCATGCAGTACCCCCCAGATGAACACGGCCCCCAGCACCGCCCTGCCCAGCATTCGCGTGATCCTCATTCGTTCTCTCTCCAGTCGCGTGGTTACGGCACGCCGCCCGGCATGCGCCCGGACATCCACGAAGCATGGCCCGTATCGGCGTGACCCGATGATGCCCCCACCCGCCAATGTACCTCGAATCCCGCGCGCGGCGCGCTCCGGGAGCGGCGCGGCGATTGCCCGCATACGGCCTTTCGCCTACATTTGCGCGTCCTGCAGTATTCATTGATATGCCGAAGAAACCATGAGCGAGCTGACCAGCACCCTGCGCCTGCGACTGACCCATGTGGTCGAGGCACACCTCACCCAGCGCCTGATCTTCGCACTGATCCTGCTGAACGCCCTGACCCTGGGGCTCGAGACCTTCGATCCGGTGATGGCCTCCTTCGCAGGCCCGGTGATCGGCGTTGCCGACAAGCTGATCCTTGCGGTCTTCACCGTCGAGGTACTGGCCAAGATGATCGCCTACGGAGCGCGATTCTGGCGCAATCCGTGGCATGTCTTCGACTTCTTCGTGGTGGGCATCGCGCTGATTCCCGGCACGGGCCCGTTCTCCGTGCTGCGGGTGCTCCGCCTGCTGCGGCTGGTCTCGATGGTGCCCAAGCTGCGTTTCATCGTCGAGGCGCTGTTGCGCGCGATTCCCGGCATCGCGTCGATCCTGGGCCTGCTGGCGCTGGTTTTCTACGTGTTCGCGATCATCGCCACGGGCCTTTTCCGGGAGAGTCACCCCGAGTGGTTCGGGACCCTGGGTGCGTCGATGTACACGCTCTTCCAGGTGATGACGCTGGAGAGCTGGTCCATGGGCATTTCGCGTCCCGTGATGGAGGAACACCCGTGGGCGTGGGCCTTCTTCGT
>PWRV01000146.1 GCA_003563455.1 Thioalkalivibrio sp. | reverse complement strand
GTTGCGGACATGGGCCGAGGAGACGCGTCCCGCGGTGCTGGATCTGGACCCGGGGCAACGCTGGCTCGGCCTCAGCATTCGCGCGACTTCCGCGGGCGGGATGGCCGATGAAGTCGGCGAGGTGGAATTTGTGGCCCGATCCAGAGTCGCTGGTCGCGGACAGCGCCTGCACGAACGCAGCCGGTTCCGGCGGGGGAACGGGGAGTGGTTCTACGTGGATGGCAACTTACCGGGAAAACAGCCGGCGTGAGGGTGTTTCGGTCGAGAGGGACCGGGTCAGGAGACGGTGCCAGGTCTCCAAATCCAACTCCAGTGGGTACCCTGTGTTGGAATGTTGAACCAGACCCCGTACATATTGTTCCTGCCAACGTACTAGCCGACCTCAACGCCGAAACGTCGGTCTGGAAACAGGCCAAGAAGCGCATTGCCCGCCACACGGTGCGCAAGGTTCTGAAGCGGGTTGCATTGTCCGTATTGCGCTCTCCGCAGTAGATGCCCGAGAAGATCCGCGGCTTTTCCCGGACCCTGGCTGTTGTTAATCTGCTGCACAAGTTTAAGTGGCTTCAGCAAAAGCCGCCTTAGTACAGGAGAGCCCCGGCCCAAACTCGCGCGGGGTTCACGGTGAGAAGCAGGAGGGGTTCATTGCACGAAGACATGATTGCCTATGCTCTCAGCGAGCGTCAGGCAGAACGGCTGAAGGATCGGTTCCGAAAGGAGCTCCGTGCCGCGCGGTCGGCTGATCAGGCACGTGACGAGATCCGTGGGCTGATTGGGGATCTCCTGGGTGTAGAGGCAGAGGTTGCTTCCCGACTCGCCGCTGCAATCGAGCAGATGGTCCTCGAGCAGATGGCCGTGATCCGGGAAAGGGACTTACCGGCCATTGACGCTCGGGGACGAAGCCGATGGTACACCGGTCCCGAACCGACCGACGTCTTCTGGCCAAGCCTAGAACGTCACCTTCTCGAGGATAAGCACTGGAGCGTGGATTCCGTCCAGTCGATTGATGAAAATTCTTCTTCCATCGTCGCGCGGCTCGCACCACCCCAGTCACCAGAAAAATTTTCGGCCCGCGGGCTTGTCGTTGGATACGTGCAATCCGGCAAGACTGCCAACATGACTGCGGTGATTGCCAAAGCCCTGGATGCGGGATACCGACTGGTGATTATTCTGGCCGGACTTACGGATGCCTTGCGCACACAGACCCAGGAGCGCATGGAAGAGGATCTGGTTGCCGCCCACCCGGAACTGTGGGATCACCTGACTACCCGGGAGCAGGATTTCGATGCCGGGACGCGCCAGAACCTGGTGGAACCCCGGAAAGGCGGCATCCTTGCCGTCGTCAAGAAGAACACCCACGTTCTTGCGAGGTTGAGGGATTTTCTCGAGCAAACCGCGATCTCGACACGCATGAAGCTGCCGGCCCTGGTGATCGACGACGAGACCGACCAGGCGAGCCCTGATGTCGCCAAGAAGACAGACGAAGACCCCACCACCATCAACAAGCGCATTCGGGAGATCCTAAGGCGTCTGCCCAAGTGCTCCTATGTCGGGTATACCGCGACGCCTTTTGCGAACGTCCTGATCAACCCGGGGGCGGAGGGGAACGAAAAATACGACCGCGACCTGTACCCGCGTGATTTTATTGTGTCGATTCCCGCGCCCGCGGATTACTTCGGTGCGGAGCGACTGTTCGGGCGTGACCTGCTTTCGGCCGATGATCCCGGGCCTTCCGGTGACGGTGTTGACGTCATCAGGACGATCCGCGAAGAAGACATCGAGACCATCCAGGGACTCGAAAAGGGCGAGGAGGGTCGTGACCAGGGGTTGCCCCAGTCGTTGCAGGAAGCGCTCCTGTGGTTCGTGCTGGCGACGGCGGCGAGAACGGCGCGTGGTGATGAGGTGCATTCGACGATGCTGCTTCACACCAGTCGCCTTACCGAAGCTCACCAGAACCTCGAGTTGACGGTCCGGAGCTTCCTTGCCCAGTTTCGCGATACTCCGGCAGTGGCCCGGCACAAAATGCTCCAGGACATCTGGGAGCGCGAATATCCGCTCCAGCCGGCAACTGCCTTCGGCAGGAAACCGCTGGCCACCGCTACCGTCCTGGAGCACACGGACAAGGTCCTGGCGCGCACGCTGGTGGCTCAGGACAACTACGTGAGCGAAACGCGTCTTGAGTTTCCCAGGGACGGCGAACCTGTCTGGGCGGTCATCATCGGGGGTGACCGGCTGGCCCGGGGAGTGACCCTTCCGGGTCTGGTCGTCAGTTATTTCGGGCGCAATGCACGACAGTACGACACCCTGATGCAGATGGGGCGCTGGTTCGGTTATCGACAAGGCTACGAGGAGTTGCCGCGGATCTGGATGACCGCCGCAACGATGTCGAGTTTCCGTGAGCTGGCGACGATCGAGGCCGAATTGAGGGAGGAGATTTCCTATTATCGGGATGGCTCCATACGCCCGATAGACTGGGGTGTCCGCATTCGGAAAGTTCCCGGGATGCTGGTTACCCGGCGGCCCGCAATGCAGCATGCGAAGGAAGCTGCATTGTCGTATTCCGGTGAGCACCTGCAGACTATCCGCTTCTACCACAGGGACACGGCCTGGCTGCAGCGGAACTGGCAGGCTGGTGGCCGCCTTCTGACACGGGCGGTGGATGATCCGAGTGTGCAAACCGAGCATCGGCAGAATGCGTTCCTGGTGCGGAACGTACCGGTAGACGCGATTCTCGAGTTCCTGCGTAACTACCAGACCTGTCGGGAACAGGTTCGCACCAACACGAAGGCACTGCGGGAGTACATCGAGAAGTACGAGTCCGACGAACTGAGACGCTGGAATGTGGCGGTAATGATGCCCGCCAGCGCGAAACCGGGAAGCCTGGCCCTTGGGCCGGTTGATCCGCCAAGGCTCGTCAACCGTGCCGCGCTCCAGAAGTCCCTCGAGCATTGCACCGACATCAAGGCCTTGATGTCTCGCATGGACATCCTAGTGGATACGGCCGGGCCCGTTCCCGAGAGGCGGGATTGGCCAGCGCTCAAGGATCATCGAGCGAAGGAGTACGGCGGGGAGGCGCCTCCTCTGCTGTTGCTGTATCCCATCGACAAGGATTCCGAACCGCGGGACACGCAGTCGACCACGCGCCAGTCGCTGGGTGCGGCGCACGACGTTCTCGGAATGGGGGTTGTGTTCCCGGAAGACCCAAGAGGTTTCAGCGGGCACTACATCACAGTCTCCCTGGACGAGGTTGTGGCCGACGAGGAGGATGATCCGGATGGAGCGTGAGACGGACGAACAGCTCGCGCCGCCCGAGATCCTCTGGTTCTGGGAAAGCCTCGCCCGGCGTGTCGGAGAAAGCGACGATGGCTGGCTCGAGCCGAAGGGGTGTGGCCTGGGCGATCGTTTCATGCTGGCCCTTGGCGAGGCGGGGGCGCCGGCGGTGATGGTGGCCATCGAGCCTGACCAAAAGGGCTCCGATGGTCTCTCGGGAAGGAACGTGGAGATTGTCACGCGCACGGTGTCGACTGGTGGCCGGCGTCAGCGTGTCATCCGTCTGACCTGCCGGGAACCACGGCTGCGGCAGGTGTTCGCGGAACTGGTCGCCAGTATTCATCGGCGGATGTGCCAGGGGCGTTCCGGACAATCTGCCGTGCGGGACGCGGTAATGGATTTCCGGCGCCTGCTGGACGGTGGCGCTGGCGAGGCCATCAGCCGCGAAATCGCCGCCGGGCTGGCGGGCGAACTGATGCTCTTGCGGGACCTGGTGAAGCTGGACCCGGGGGGCTGGAGCGCATGGGAGGGCCCCCTTGGGGGTGAACACGACTTCCATCGCAATGGGCGCTCGTTCGAAGTGAAGACCTCCACGCGGCGCGCGGCAACCACGGTAGAGATCCACGGCATCCGTCAGCTCGACCCCCCGCCCAATGGGCTTCACCTCGTTCATCAGACGCTTGTACCCGATCCCGGGGGCGAGATCTCCGTTCTGGCCCTTGTCGAGGCGCTGCATCAGGAAGTTTCGGATCCGGCTTCACTTTCGGAACGCCTGCTGGCGGTCGACTACTCGAATCTGTCGGCCAGCCGCTGGGAGGCTCATCGCTTCAGTGCCGGCCCGCGGCGATTCTTCGAAGTCGATTCCGACTTTCCCCGACTGACACCCGATCGCCTTGCCCGCGGCGCACTCGATCCCGGTATTGATTCCATCACGTTCTCCCTTCGACTCGATGCAGTGGTGAAGTGGGAGGTTCCGCGCGACGAAAGCGACAAGATTCTCCGGGGATTCGTGCATGCATAACCTTCGTGTCGTCCGCTCCAGCGAGCCTTACAGCGATTACGGCAACTTGTCGGGCGAGGGGGCCAGGCGGCTGCTGGGAACCCCGGCCACCGAGCCGCTTCTGACCGCGATCCGCGAAAGCGTGCAGAACAGCTGGGATGCCCGCCTTCCGAATACGAGACCGACCTACCTCCTCAGACTTCGCACTCTGTCACCCGAGGAGTACCGGTTTCTGCGGAAGGTGGTGTTCCGGGACCTGTCACCGGACCCCGGCTCGCCTCTTCGGGAGTTGTTCCGAAGAGATGAGATGCGCGTCGCCGAGATTTGCGATTTCGGCACTCACGGGTTGACTGGCAAGACCCGTCCTTCGGAAGTAACCGAGCAGGAGGACTCCAGATTTGTTCGTTTTCTGAGGAACATCGGTGCGCCGAGAAGGGAAGGTAGTCACTCGGGCGGGACTTATGGCTACGGGAAATCCTCGATGTTTTCTCTCGGCTCGCGCCAGACGGTCGTGGTCGACAGCCTGACGCAGGAGCAGGACGGCGCGAGCGAGAGGCGCTTCATGGCCAGTCGGATGGGCGAAGAGTTCTATGACCCGGCGACCGGACGCAGCTTTACGGGCCGACACTGGTGGGGGGTGGATGCACCCGCCGGCGGCGCGGTGGACCCGGTCAGGGGCGAGGGTGCCGCCCGTCTGGCAGAAGGGCTGGGAATGCCCGAACGTCAGGCACGCAGTGGTACATCGGTGATGATCCTCGACCCGGCGCTGGAGGTGGAATGGGGCGATCAGCAGGGACTTGCCGAGCATGTGCAGAAGGCATTCCTGTGGTTCTTCTGGCCGAAGATGGTGCCGTGGCCCGGCCAGCCCCTGAGCCCGATGGAGTTTGCCCTTGAGGTGGAGGGTCAGCCGCGCGAGATTCCTTCGATCGACTCGACACCACCCTTTCACCTTTTTGCTGAGGCCCTGCAGCAGGTACGTTCGGCCCCGAACGACGAGGCCCGGGAAGTCCGAAGCTTGCGACCGAAAGCGCACCTGGGCTGGATGGGGTATCAGCGGGGGCTTCACGAGGAACGAACCTTCGGTGGCGACCGGGATGTGGGGATTTCCATACCGGATGTCAGCCGTCATGTGGCCTTGATGCGCCCAGCCGAACTCGTTGTGAAATATCTGGAAGGCCCACCGCTGCCCAATAACCGGCTCGAATGGTCTGGGGTGTTTGTATCCAGCATGGAGAAGGAGGTCGAGCGGGCCTTCGCTGCCTCGGAGCCGCCTACCCACGATGACTGGAATCCCAAGTCACTGCCCAGCAGGTCCCCGAAACGGACTTACGTCAATGTCGCGTTGACACGTATCAAGGGTCTGATGGACGAGCTGAACCCCGAACAGCGTGACCCTTCCGGTGGTGCCTCGGAAGGGTTGGCCCCGGCCGCCGACATGCTAGGAAGCGCCCTTCTGTCGGGTGAGGGAGACCGCGCGGTGCCTCGCCATCGCCCGAAGACCGCGCGGCAGAGCAAGCCCCGGGCATTGAAGCTTTCCGGCTTGGAGTTGAAGCAGTTGGCGGTTGAGGGACAGAAGACGGTCGCCACCTTCCGGTTTATGGTAGTGGGGCGTGCGGGAACCGACGTTGTCCTCTCTGCGGATCCGGCCATCGTTACAGAAGGCAGCGGCGAGTTGCTGGATTTTGCCCCCGATGGTGAAAAGCCGGAAATCAAAGGGTGGAATCTGGCAGGCGAAAACCATCCGCCAGCAGAGTCCCTTGAAATTCGCCTCCCGGAAGATTCGAGCGAGGGAGAATTGCGTGTGACTGTTCCGGTTGGCGTAGCTGTGCGGCCCCGTCTTGCGGTGAGGGGAGCAGCAGATGAGTGAAGTTCTCGCCTTTCCGTTCCTGCGGCCAGATCGAGCCCGTATTGAAGCCGGGCCGTGGATGGGGCCGGGTGCCGATGGTGCATATGCGCTTCCCGAACTGCTTCCGGACTGGGACTATTCGGTCAGTCTCGGCCTGCAGCGCACTCTTGAGCTTGACCTTGAGGGCCTGAGCAGCGATACCGGACTCGGGCCGGCTTCGAGTCTGCTTCTCCATGTGTATGTTGCGACCGGGGAGCTCAAGTTGCGCAAGTGCGTTTTCGATCAGGTGCTCCGGGGTTGTTCCGGCAGCGTGCAGGTGCAGATTGGCCCTATGGAACTTGAGGGGGCCGATTTGCAAGGATACATCGACCTTGCGACCGTTCTGTCGGTGGAACGTGCGGAGCGTATCGAGCGCCTTGCCCCGATGGCGCCCGGCAGCCGCTTGTGGGAAGACCATTTCAGGTGCCGCCTCGAAGGAGGAGGCGGAAGGCTGCCGATGGAAACCAGAGACTTTTTCGAGGTCTCGGCGCGGTACGCACTGGCGCCCTGGTACTTCCGGCTCGAAGAAAGCCGCCTCGACGACCGGTTCGAAGCCGCGTTTCAGGTCATCCTCAATACCAGGCGGCAGGATGTTCTCGAGGCGGTGTCGCGCAAGGACACACTCACGATGTCTACGCTGCAGGGGGACCTTGTTCGCCACATTGTGTCCCGGCTGCTTCGCAGCGAGGAATTCACCCTGCGTGCCGATGATTACCCGGATGGAAGCATTGGTGCCGTGGCAGCCGCCTGGCTCGATGCGGCATTCCCCGACCAGGAACCAGGGCAAATCCGGGACATGCTCGAGCAGCGTCCTGCAGATTTCGAGGCGATCGTGTTTTCGGTGTTCGGGGGGGCAGCGTGACGGTGGAGTTGTTTCCCAGACTTGACGGCTTTGCCACCGATGCGGTTTGGAACGAGGTTGCCCGGTTCCCAGGTCCCGCCGAGTTCGTGGATGTGCGTCATCCGGCCGCAACGTTTACAGCCACCGGTGGGACTAGGTGCGACTTCGAGAAGCTGCGCCGTATCCGGAACGATCTTGTCCGGCTAGCCCGTGAACATGGGTTTCCCGATGCCCGAGGCGACGAGGAACTTCGGCAGTTCGATTTTCGCACCGCGCGCTATCTCGCCGAGGAGTCCGGTATCCCCGCCTGCGAGGCGTGTCGCAAGGGTGTCTGGGCCTACTTCACTCTGATCCTCGTGCCGGACCTGACCGACTGGCGGTTTCCGGGGCGAAAGCCCGAACGTTGGGCGGGCGGCATACGCAACACCTTCGGAGTGTTGTGGCGGCGGGGCTATCTGATCGGGGTCGACCACAATGATGGCCGCGGCGTTGGCTGGAGCTGCCTCCAGCCGCTCACGCAGGATGCCATGGTGCAAATTATTGAGCGTCCGGACCTTTCGGCCAGTCCGAGAACTGCACGGACGATTGCATCGGTCTGGAACCGGGTCAGGCAGGAGAATCCCGGAGTTCCAATGGAGGCGCTGACCCGGGATGCCATCCGCAGCCTGACCGCGTACCGCGTAACACAGGATCTCGATGGACTCGGCGAGGACGATCTGATTGGCCGGGTTAATGCGGTCTTCCGTGCCGCTCTAACCAACCTCTCGCGGCGTGTCTGACACGCGGTGCGGCTAAGGCTCAGGCAGTAGCCTCCGCTGTTTGTGCAGGGTCCTCCGCGACGACGGAGGATTTTTGCTGTTCATGGGCGACCAGCAAGTCCTTCACCAGCACGGCGATCTGCCGGGCGAGAAACGGCGGCACCGCATTGCCGACCTGATGGTACTGTTCCGTCCGGCTTCCCTCGAAGAAGTAGTTGTCCGGAAAGGTCTGGATGCGCGCGGCCTCGCGGACGGTCAGGGCACGGCACTGCCCCGGGTCATGATGGATGTAGTAGTGGCCATCCTTTGATATGTGACTGGTGATCGTCTTTGCCGGCTCGTTGCGCAACTGGACGCGGAAGCGGTCGGCGAACTTTCCGGTCGTCCAGTTTGCATGGTTGGGCGCCAGGCTGGGGAGTCCGAAGTCAGCGGCGCCGGAGGGTGAGCGGCCGTAGAGGTCGGCAAACACGGAGGCATACAGATAGCGCCCGAGGTCGCTCGGCATGTGCGAGCGCGCTTCGTGATTCAACACCATCTGGAGTTCCGGATCGTTCCACCATTCTGCTAGCTCGGAGTGTTCCGGAAGCTCTGGCCCCCGGGGTTTGGGGCAGCGCAGGCCGCCACGGCCAAGGCTCTTCCCTTTGCGTATTCTGGTGCCGACGTACTGAAGGCGTTCGGCCATTTCGCCCCTGCCTTGCCGCCTGGCTTCGCCGCAGAGCGTTTCAATTCGCTTGTGGATGTTATCGCGCCAGGCGGCCTCACTGTCCTTCCGAGACAGTGCGCTGCGCAGCGGGGGGAGGTCCGCAAGGGCCTCGCCTGCGGTCACGGGCGGCCGCATCTTCAAGATTCCGGGTTCGGCCTTGATGTCCTCGCGCACGCCGATAAGGAAGATACGGTGACGGGTCTGCGGAATGCCGTAATCTTCCGAGTGTAAGAGGAACGCGTGTCCGGAGATGGCTTCGGGGTCATCACAGGCTCTGAAGACCGCTTTCGGGTCAGCCAGCGAGTGAATGCGGTACCCGGGACCATTCGAATCCCGATCGAGTGCGGTGTCCGGTTCCACCAGGTCTTTCAGGATCTGGTGGAAGATTCGTTTCCCGCCAACGCGCGACGTTAGGATGCCCTTCACGTTCTCCATCACGAAGACCGCCGGGCGGTAGTGCTGGATCAGCTTCAGGTATTCGCGGTAAAGGAAGTGGCGGTCATCTTTCTCCGGCACGTAGCCGGCGATTCCCCGGTTCCGGGAACGCCCGACGAGCGAGTACGCCTGGCATGGTGGCCCCCCTATCAGCACACCGTTCGCAGCCCCGAAATTTCTGGCGTCCAGAGCATCGGAGAAACGCTTGTCATCATCCGGGTTGCCAAGGGTGATACACATGGCTTCCTGTTCTGCTTTTTCCCAGGCGTCGCGGGTTGCAGATGAAAATGGCGAGTGCGTCCGACCCTGAATGTATTGGTAGTAATCCTCCAGTCCACCCCCTCCGTTTTCCTCCAGGGCCCGCTTGAAGGCCCTGAGTCGCAGCGTCTTGTGTGCGGAGGGGCTGCATTCGGCCGAAAGTTCGATGCGGAAAAAATCTGCCAGCGAGGCGAAGCCCTCGCCAAGGCCTCCCGGGCCGGCGAACAGGTCGGCTACGGGAACCCGCTCGCTCATCGCAATGCTCCGGCTACGGAACGTTGCGTGCACGGTGTATGCCGTTGGACCATATCCCGATGGATATTGTTGACCGTGCCACTCGCTCCCGGATGATGTCCGCCATCCGGTCGAAAAACACCAATCCCGAAGTGCGACTGCGGCGCTTTCTTCACTCGCATGGCTTTCGTTTTCGACTGCATGTGGTTGGGTTGCCCGGTAGGCCGGACCTGGTCATGAAAAAACATAATCTTGCAGTCTTTGTTCATGGCTGTTTCTGGCACAGACACCGGGGCTGTCCTCTCGCTACCACACCCGCCACCAACCCCAAGCGCTGGCGCGATAAATTCGCTGCCAATGTTGAACGTGACCACCGCACCCGGGAAGCGCTGCTGGATGCCGGCTGGCGGATCCTGGTGCTCTGGGAGTGCGGGCTCAGGGGCCGGACAGTCGAGCATGATCTTCACTGGTTGCCGGCCTGGATACGAGCTTCCGAGCACTATCGGGAATGGCCAGTCCCCAAGCAAGACGCCGGAGAACGTTCTCCCTAGCCATCCGACCCAGCTCCCTGGTGGGCATGGTACCAGGTTCTGAGCCATCGGCAGAGTGATTCCGGGTTGTTTCGGATGGCAGGGAAGCCCGGACGGCTTCTGGGCGCGCGAAAGACCTCCGGGCGCCGAGAGCCCGAAGGCCGATCAACGAGAAGGGCTGGGTCAGATTTTACGAGAGGGACGAGGTCACAAGGTATGGGTAGAGTAGAGGACAGGTTACCACCGCCGTAGCTCCGGCCTATCTGTTGCCGCCCCTTTCGTCTGGCGGTGCCTCAATAGCCGGGACGTAGCCCTGTTGGCCTGTCCCCCCTCATCAAACCGTGCGTACACTTCTCCCGTACACGGCTTTCCGATGCCCTTCACACCAGGGCATGCGCCGATCGCCAGGGCGCATGCGTGGGCAGTTTGAAAAGTCCGTAGCGTCCATAGATCACAGGGCCAGGGAAATGGT
>PWRV01000258.1 GCA_003563455.1 Thioalkalivibrio sp. | reverse complement strand
GCCGGCTACGAACGGCGCAACGTGAACAACCTTCGGCTCTGGGCGGCGAAACCGACCCGGGATTTCGACCTGCGCTACTTCAACGAAGGCGACTACATCCGGGCGGTCGCGGACAAGAACGAGTCCGAGACGATCTCGATGGTGCTGTACCCGAACGACGTCACCGCGATCGGCAAAGAGCTGCGGCTGAAGCAGGAGTACTTCTTTGTCTCCGCGTCGCTGCAGGACATCCTGGACCGGCACCTGAAACTGGGCTACGAGCTCACCCGGCTCGCCGACAAGGCGGCGATCCAGCTGAACGACACCCATCCGGCGATCGCGGTGGCCGAACTGATGCGTCTGCTGGTCGATCAGCACCGGCTGCCCTGGGGACAGGCGTGGGAAATCACGCGCAACGTCTTCGCCTACACCAATCACACCCTGATGCCCGAGGCGCTGGAGACCTGGCCGGTCGCGCTGATGGAACGCGTGCTGCCCCGGCACATGCTGATCATCTACCACATCAACCACGAGTTCCTGGAGGAGGTGCGCCACCGCTTCCCCGGCGAACACGACCTGCTGGAGCGGCTGTCGCTGATCGACGAAGGCCACGGGCGGCGGGTGCGCATGGCCCACCTCGCCGTGGTGGGCTAGCACAGGATCAACGGCGTCGCCGCGCTGCACACCAACCTGCTGAAGGAAACGCTGTTTGCGGACTTCCATCGGGTGTGGCCCGAGCGCTTCATCAACGTGACCAACGGCGTGACGCCGAGGCTGTGGATGATCCAGGCCAACCCTGCGCTCACCGCCCTGATCGATTCCCGCATCGGCACCGACTGGAAATACGATCTCGACCGCCTGAAGCAGTTCACGCCCTACGCCTCCGACGACAAGACCCGGGCGGCCTTCCGCGAGGTCAAGCGCCAGAACAAGGAACGCCTGGCGGCGCTGGTGAAGCAGCGTACCGGCATCGAGATCCGCCCCGACGTGATGTACGACGTGCAGATCAAGCGCATCCACGAGTACAAGCGCCAGCTGATGAAGCTCCTGCACGTGATCGAGCTCTACCAGCGCATCCGCGACGGCGAGGACGTGTTGCCACGCGTGGTGCTGTTCGCCGGCAAGGCCGCCCCCGGGTACCAGCGCGCGAAGAACATCATCGAGGTCATCAACCAGGTGGCGGATATCGTCAACAACGACCCTCTGGTCGGCGACCGCCTGAAATGCGTGTTCTTCCCGAACTACGAGGTCAGCTCGGCGGCGGTGATCATTCCGGCTGCCGACCTGTCGCAGCAGATCTCCACCGCGGGCTTCGAGGCCTCGGGCACGGGCAACATGAAGCTCGCGCTCAACGGCGCACTGACGATCGGCACACTGGACGGAGCCAATATCGAGATCCGCGACGCGGTCGACGAGGAGAACATCTTCATCTTCGGGATGACCGCACGCGAGGTGGCCGAACACCGGGCCGCGGGCGTGCCGCCGAGCGCGCACCTCGACTCGCACCCGCGCCTGCGCTCGATCATTGACGCGCTGCGCACCGGGTTCTTCGCCAACGGCGGGCGGGTGTTGCACGCGCAGCTGGCCAGTTACCTGCTGGAGGAGGATCCGTTCTTCGTACTCGCCGACTACGCGGCGTACAGCGAGACCAGCAACCGGGTGGATCAGCTGTACCAGGACCCGGAGGCGTGGTCGGAGGCAGCGCTGCTGAACGTCGCGCGCATGAGCTACTTCTCGATCGACCGCACCGTGCGCGAATACGCGGAGCACATCTGGGGCGTGCTGCCGGAACCCGTGCAGGCAGGCTGCCCGCCGCCGGAATCCTGATCCCGGCATCTGCCGCGACGCAGTCCCAACGCCGGGGATCGCGGTTGGCAGCCGCTCCCGCGGGGCGCGTCACACGACCCGCGCAATCAGGTCGTGCTCCGTCGCTCCGGTGATCTCGACCTCGACAAAGGTGCCCGCGGGAACGTCCGCCCCCTCCACACGGACCACGCCATCGATCTCCGGCGCGTCCCCGCGCGAGCGGGCGATCAGGGCGCCGTCTTCGTCGTAACCGTCCACCAGCACGGTCTCGCGGCCGCCGATGCGCGCCTGCAGCCGGCTGGCGCTGATACCGGCCTGCACCGCCATGAAGGTCTCGAGCCGGGCCTCCTTCTCCGCCTCGGGCACCGCGTCCGGCAACGCATTCGCCGCGGCCCCGTCCACCGGGGAATACGCGAACGCGCCGACGCGGTCCAGCTGCGCCTCCTGCAGGAAGTCCAGCAGAGCCTCGAATTCCGCCTCGGTCTCGCCCGGGAAGCCGACGATGAAGGTCGAGCGCAGCACCAGCTCGGGCACCTGTTCGCGCCAGTGGCGGATACGCTCGAGGACCCGCTCGGCCGCGGCCGGACGCCGCATCGCCTTCAGCACACGCGGATGACCGTGCTGCAGGGGCATGTCCAGATAGGGCAGCAGACGCCCCTCGGCCATCAGCGGGACCAGTCGATCGACATGGGGATACGGATACACGTAGTGCAGACGCACCCAGATCCCGAGGTCCCCGAGGGCCGTGGCGAGGCTGGTGATGTCGGAACGCAGCGGGCGGCCGTCGACGAAGCCGGTGCGGAAGCGCTTATCGGCACCGTAGGCGGAGGTGTCCTGCGAGATCACCAGCAGTTCGCGCACCCCGGCCGCGGCCAGGCGCTGGGCCTCGGCGACGACTTCCCCGATCGG
>PWRV01000249.1 GCA_003563455.1 Thioalkalivibrio sp. | reverse complement strand
TTGACCCGCTGGTTGGCCTCGACCCGGTAGTGGGTGTTGCCCTCGCTGTCGCCGACGCTCATGGTGCCGTCGCGTACAATCACACGCAGTTGGCCGTCATCCAGTCGCTGCACGATGCCGAAGGCACCGGGTCCAGGCGCACTCACCCGCAAATAATCGCCATCGGGCCGCGTCGAGAGCACCGTGTTTCCCACGGTGATCACGAGCTCCTTTCGCGACTCGGGGATGGCGTAGAGCAGCGCGCCGCTCTCGAGGTCCACGCGGATGACATCAGCGTCACGTTCCAGCGACGCGCGTGTGTCACGCGGAAAGCCGATACTGACGCCGCGATCCAGGTCAAGGATGGCGGTGCCGCCGCGGGTGTCGATGCGGTCGCCGGAGAACCAGACGTAGCGGCTGCTCGACAGCCTCATGTAGGCATCGGAGTCGGCCTGGGCGATGCGGACGCTATTCTGGATTTCCAGGCTGCCAACCGGCTCAGCCAAGGCAACGCTGCTCAGCGTCATCCCGGCTGCCAATGCTACGCTGGTGAGCAGTCCCGAAAGACATTTCGTTCGATTCATCCCCTTCCCCCTGGTGTACGAGTGGCAAACAGTACCTCGGCCGTGACGCTGGTCACGTCGATGAGGCCGATCCGCCCGACTGTATCGACAGATGCCGGCTAGCTCAATCATCCAAAGACATATTCGTTAACAATTCATTTGCAGCTCATGGGCGCCTTGGCACTCGGGTCATTCACCGCGCTGCCGGGACCACACCGACGACGCGAGCCCGCCCGCCAGGAGCCTTCCAAACACCGGGAACCGATACGGGCCAGCGGCGCTCCCTCACGCGCGCAAGCGGTCACGCAGCCAGCCGACAAAGCCGGCGCTTCGAACCGGAAGGGCGTCCCTGAGAAGGGTGATGTTCACCAGTTGCCCTTCCGCCAGCGCGCGTGGGAACTCCTCGGTCAGGAGACGAGCCGCTTCTGTGGAAGCCCACTGCGCGACCACCTCGCGGCCGGGCTGCAGTTGGGGAATCCTGCGACTGTCGCGGTGTGCGTCCGAGGCCAGCACATGAACCAATCCCTCGCAGACCATGCGTCGGGCCGCGCGCTGCACGTGAGGCCCGAATCGACCCGTGCAGGATTGCGCCGTGACCTGTGCGAGGCACCCCATGTCCACCCACTCACCCAGGAGTTCCGGGTCTGCCGCGAGCTCGGTGTTGCGCTCCGGGTGCGCGATGACCGGCTGAAGACCCATCGCGAGTATCTCTTCCAAAATACCGGTTGCGCCCAGCGGCACGGTGTGCACGGGCAATTCCACCAGGACTGCTCTCCCGCGATCCGCCACCGTCAGCGCCGTCCCTGCAGCCAGCGCCTCAGGCAGTTCGGGCACGAGGTGGCACTCGTTTCCCGGAAGGATCTCGAGCGGAATCCCGTGCTCCCGGAGCGCCCCGCGAAATGCATCACAGTGTTCGCGGACGTCGCGGGCAGGATTGCTGTACACACCGTTCAGGTGGTGCGGCGTGACCACCGAGATCACGATACCGTCGGCCACCGCCTGGCGCGCCATGTTCAGCGACTGCTCGAGGTGTTTCGCCCCGTCATCGATACCCGGCAGCAGGTGGCCATGCAGATCCACCATGCCCTGCGGGGGAAGACCGGGATAACCGTCAGACAAGCTCATGGCTTCAGGTTAGACCCTCTTGACCCTGGGAGGAACGGATGCCCCCAGTTTGGAACAAAACAGGATCCTAATCTACGACGCCCTCGACCCGCCACGGTCTCCAGATCGCTACCGAATCCACGATATCGCGTGGGACCCGGGGGACCCGGGGGTCGGACCAACCCAAGTCAATGAAATTAAGGAATAACCTGGGCAAAAACACCCCCAATCGACCCCCTATCCGGCTATTTTTGCCTCCCAAAACGTCGCTCCAAGAACCCCGGGGTCCCAAGGACTCCGAGGGTCGGACCAAGCGAAAACCCTGATATTACAAAAGAAGTGGTCCAAACACCCCGCAATTCACCCCTTATTCGGCCATTTTCGGCCCCAAAAATGCCGCTCGAGCAAGGAAGCGACCCATCGCCTGGTGCCAAGGACGAGCCTCGAACGGCGGCAACCCTGGAAGGCCATTTTTGGGGGCAAAAAGGTGCTTCTAAGGCCTCTCTGCCCCTACAAAAAGGGCTCCTTAACCCTATATTTCAATCACTTGCCTTGGTCCGACCCCCAGAGCTCGGTTTGGGGGCTGGCGGGCTTGGGCCGGCGGCGGGCGCCGCGGCGGCTGCCCATTTTCTGCTGGATGTCGCGGCTCTCGGCCCGGCTCTCGGGTTGGCGGCGCACCGCGATCAGGCGCTGGCGGGCCTCGCGGGCGGCGGCGATGTGGTCGACGATCGGTGCCGGGTAGTCGCGACCGATGTGCACGCCGGTCGAGCGCTGCAGCGTATCCGGCATGCGCCACGGCTCGTGGATGAAGGCATCCGGCACCGGCGCGAGCTCCGGAACCCAGCGGCGGATGAAGACGCCGTTGGGGTCCTGGTCGAAGGACTGCTTCACCGGATTGTAGATGCGCAGCGCGTTGATGCCGGTGGTACCGGATTGCATCTGCACCTGGTTGTAGTGGATGCCGGGCTCGTAGTCGGTGAACACGCGCGCGAGGTGCAGCGCGGGCTCGCGCCAGGGCAGCCACAGATGGTAGGACGAGAAGGCCATCAGCATCG
>PWRV01000333.1 GCA_003563455.1 Thioalkalivibrio sp. | reverse complement strand
GTCCAACGCGCCTCGATTTCCGCGGCAACCACATCCATCCCGGTCTCCAGCAGCAGGGAAAGGCTCGCATGCAGTGCGTGAATACCGAGCAGGTTGGGGCTGCCGGGTTCGAATCGCCGCGCATCCGGGGCGTCGGCGAGCGCGTAGCTGCTGTAATCGCCTGCATCGGCGAGCATGCGCCAGCCGTATTCCTGCAGCACGAGCCGTTCGCGCAGCTCCGGACGGACGTAGAAGACCGCGATCCCTTCGGGCGCAAGCAGCCACTTGTGTGCGTCCGCCATCACGAAGTCCGCCTGAACGGCCTCAACGTCGAAGGGCAGGGCACCAAGCTGCTGGATCGCATCAACGCAGAACAGGACGCCCCGCTGGCGCAACCCGGCACCCAGCCGATCGAGATCCATGCGCAGACCGGTGGCGAACTGCACCGCGCTCGTTGAAAGCAGCGCCGTGTCACGATCACAGGCGGCGAGCAGGGCTGTCTCCGGGTCGTCGAAGGGCAGTTCGACCTCGCGGACCTCGAGACCGAAGCGCTCGGCCGCCTTGATCCAAACCACCCGGTTCGATGGAAACTCACCGCGCGGGATCACGATGTTCTGTCCGGGTGACCAGCGCAGCCCGAAGGCCACGATCGACAGTGCCTCGGAGGTGTTTTTCACGAAGGCGATGTCACTGGCCGCCCTGGCGGCGAGTAGCTGGCGCGCAAGCTCGCGGGTTTCCGCCTCGGTCTTCAGCCACGCGCTGTAGTGTAGCGAACCGATGGCGGCGTTCTCGCGGGCAAAGGCGATTACGGCCTCAGCGGTCCGCAGGGGCCAGGGTCCGACCGCCGCATGATTGAGATGAATGATATCGGATTGCGGGAATTCCGGGTGCATGGTCGACTCCGTGCGAGATCCGCCAAGCCTGTCAGATTCGGGGCACAGGTCAAGCGCCGGGCAAGACAGCGAACCGGTTGCGGCCTTGCCCGCCCCGGCCGGGCGATTCCGGGCATTCCTGACTGGAACGGGGACGGGGCTTGCCAGCTTGTTTTCAGGATTGTTAGGCTACGCGGCGTTTTTTCGCAAAAACGTTTTGCGGCCACAGATTGGCCGGGGGCGTCAGCCACCGGTCCCGCATAGTCCGGGCGGAAAGTCCCGGCGCCCCTTCGGCCAACCCCCTTTCTTGCTGTTTCAGGAGGAACTGGATGAATTCAGTTCTGAAGTTTTTTCGCGACCCGCATCTGGGGAGCATCGAGCCCCGCGGCTTCAAGGTCTACAACGAGCGAAGCCTCGAGCGCATCGATGCGCTGTCGAAGCTCCCCGGGGAAATGCGTGAGGAGATGCGCGTGGTGGCGAGCGTGCTGCCGTTTCGCGTGAACCAGTACGTCGTGGACGAGCTGATCGATTGGTCCCGCGTCCCCGAGGATCCGATTTTCCAGTTGACCTTCCCGCAGCGCGGAATGCTGGACCCGGAGGCCTTCGAGCGGATGGCGAAACTGCACCGCTCCGGTGCCGGGCGCGAACGGATCGCGGCGCTGGCGGGCGAACTGCGCGCATCCCTCAACCCGCATCCGGCCGGCCAGCTGGCGCTGAACCGTCCGCGGGACCCCGAGGGGCGGATCATCGAGGGGCTGCAGCACAAGTACCGCGAGACGGTGCTGTTCTTCCCGAGCCAGGGACAGACCTGCCACAGCTATTGCACCTTCTGCTTCCGCTGGGCACAGTTCGTCGGCGACAAGTCCCTGCGGATGGCTTCCAGCGAAGCCGAGCAGCTACTTGGCTACCTGCGGGCGCATCCGGATGTCTCCGACCTTCTGATCACCGGCGGCGACCCGATGGTGATGAAGACGCGGAACCTGTTCCAGTACTTCGAACCGTTGCTTGCGCCCGAGTACGACCATGTGCAGAACCTTCGGATCGGCACCAAGGCGCTGACCTTCTGGCCCTACCGCTTCGTCACCGACCCGGATGCCGACGACCTGCTGCGTCTCCTCGAACGCATGGTGGACGCCGGGAAAAACGTCGCGATCATGGCCCACTACAACCACTGGCGGGAACTCGACACCCCGATCGCCCAGGCCGCCATTCGCCGCCTGCGCGAAACCGGCGTGACGATCCGCTCCCAGGGACCGCTGCTGGCCCACATCAACGACCGGTCCGAGGACTGGGCACGGCTGTGGCGCGACCAGGTCGGGGCCGGTATCCACCCGTACTACCTGTTCATTGAACGGGATACCGGCGCGCGCCGCTATTTCGAGGTCCCGCTGGCCCGTGCCTGGCAGATCTACCGGGAGGCGATGCAGTCTGTGTCCGGACTGGCCCGTACTGCACGGGGGCCGTCGATGAGCGCTGGTCCGGGGAAGGTGGAGGTCCAGGGCGTCGCAGAGATCCGCGGCGAGCGGGTCTTCGTGCTGCGCTTTGTCCAGGGTCGGAACCCGGACTGGGTCCAGCGGCCGTTCTTCGCACGTTTTGATCCCGAGGCCACGTGGCTCGACCAGTTGCGTCCGGCCTTCGGAGAGGAACGCTTCTTCTTCGAAGACGAGTACGCGGAAATGTGCACGGGGACGGATTCATAGATCGGTCCCCGTGGGCCCGCTTCCTGCCCTCCAGAGCCCGCGCGGACGAAAGCGGGAGCAAGCTCCCGCAGTTGATACGCTAGTGGGCCACGCGGAAAGTTCGGTAGCAGATCGCTTCGCCAGAAGCGCCGGCGCTGCGTTGGGCAAGTTTGAAATAGG
>PWRV01000033.1 GCA_003563455.1 Thioalkalivibrio sp. | reverse complement strand
CCGATTTACCCGTCGCTCAGCGATGCCGACGTCGAACGCGTCACTCGCCTGATTCGCGCTGCATGATAGACCATAGCCTCAGCATGGCGAGACATGGTCAGGAGGGAAAACCGGCAGCCCGGCCAAGAGTGCTCATCCTGGGTGGATCTGCCTTCCAGGTCCCCATCATTCGTTACGCGAAAGAGCAGTGCGCGTACGTCATTACCTGCGATTATCTGCCTGAGAATCCGGGCCATGTGCTGGCCGATGAGTATTACAACGTCAGCACGACGGACAGGCAAGCGGTGCTGAACTTAGCACGCGGATTGGACGTTGACGCCGTCCTGTCATTCGCATCGGAGCCTGCGTTGCAGACCGTTTCCTACGTGGCTGAGGCGCTCGGGTTGCCCGGGCCGTCTCTGAGCGCCGTCATGAAGTTGACCGACAAGGGTTTATTCCGCTCCCTGCTCCGTGAGGCCGGTCTCCCCGTTCCCATGGCGGTGACGGTCCCCAAGGCCACGCCGGCGGCCTATGTGCCACGGCTGATGGAGGAACACGGTGTTGCGATTCCATGCATCGTCAAGCCCGTCGACTCCTCGGGCAGCAAGGGGATCACGGTGCTGGACGAAACACTGGCCACACTCCCCGCTGCGCTGGAGCATGCGTTCGCGTTTTCGCGATCCGGTGAATGCATTATCGAACAGTACATCGAGGGCGATCAGATCCACGGCGACGGCTATCTGGAAGGCGGGAAACTGGCCTTCCATTATCTCGGAGACCACGTGTTCTTCACCGACGGCGGTTGCCGCGTCCCGATATCAACCCGCTGGCCTACCCGCCACGAACCCGGCGTCGTTCAACACATCGCGAGCCAGGTGGAGACGATCGCGAGCGTTAGCGGTTACCGGAAGGGTCCCGCCAACATCGAGGCGCGCGTCACCTCGGGCGGGGCCGTCTATATTATCGAGGTTTCGCCCCGAAACGGCGGAAATCATGTGCCGATCATTACCCAGCACCTGACGGGCTTCGACTTTATTCGTCAGGCCTATTGCGATGCAACCGGCGAGGAGACCCCTATCGTGGCGATAGACCGAAAGGCTTTACCCGGCGCGCACTATGTCCTGCATTCATCGGCCGCCGGAATCCTAGAGGGCGTGGCTGTGAGCGATGCGATCCGACCCCATCTCTTGAACCTCCAACTGTTCAAGCGCGAAGGTGAACTAGTCCCGCGTTTCAGAGGCTCCAACGCGAGTCTCGGCATTGCCCTCTTGTCATTCGCTTCCGCCAAAGAGCGCGACACATTCATGGACCACGCCACTCAGCATATGGCCTTGCGAGTTTCCATCTTTGAATCCGTGGTGCCCGATGATGGCAGCCATACGTAGATTTTCAAAGACCACTTGGCCTTTCGGGAACCGCTCTTTACAGTGCCAGATGTTCCGTCGGCGCAGCAGCGAAGTTATCCAAAAACCGATCAAACAAGTTTGCTCTAACGCGGTGTTTTTTTCCGAGCTGAGCGCTCGCGATGAGCATCTAAACCCCTGACAAGGTGTCTTTGTGAAATATATCGTTATTCTTGGGGCCACGGGAAATACCGGAACCTATCTTACAAGATATCTCTTGGGTCAACTTGATCCGCGCGTTTACAAGGTTGTTGGTGTGGGTCGAAGACCCGAGCCTAGTGCCTATCCGGCGGGTGCGAGCTATCTACAGGGCAGCATTACTACCGCAGCGCTCTTTGATAAACTACCGCAGAGAGACGTTCATGCAATAGTTATGTTGGCAGGGCGATTACCTGCATCTATGGAAGGATACCATCCGGAACAATATCTCATAGAGAATACGTTGTCTGCTCTTAACGTGCTCGAGTACGCGAGAAAAGTAAATGCGAATCGCCTATTGTATGCGCAAACAATTCGAGAGATTGGTATGCACCTCGATACTGGAAAACCGTTGACCTCGGATTTGCCCAGAGGGTTTTCCCTGAAAGGAGACCATGCGGTCTACGTAATCTCGAAGAACGCGGCGGTAGATCTTATAGATCATTATCAACAAGAGCACGGGATTACGAGATTTATTTTTCGGCTACCTACAATATACGCCTACACGCGCAACGAGTATTTTTATGTCGATGGGAAGAAGCGGATGAAGGGTTACAGGCTCTTTATTAGGCAGGCGATGGCTGGGGATCCCATCGAGATGTGGGGGGATCCCAGTCGCGCGCATGATGTTGTTTACGTGAAAGATTTATGCCAGATGTTTTCCAATGCCATTACCGTTGAAACATGCGGCGGCGTGTATAATGTGGGGACTGGGTTGCCGGTTACATTGGAGGAACAGATTCACGGTATCGTCGACGTGTTTTCGCTGCCTGGCAGGAGGTCCGAAATAATCCGAAGACCTGAAATGCCAAGTGCTCGTTCCTATACGTTCGATATTGCTGACGCGAGGCGAGACCTTGGGTACGAGCCCAGATATGGATACCTAGACTATCTGCGCGACTTCAAGCGCGAAATGGAGAGGGATACGTGCGATCTAAGATGAGATTAATCATTGCACAAGCGCCTGCATTTTAATTGACGGACCCGAGAACGGGGCGCGTTCCGGGAAGCCAGAGCAGAAGCTGGACTGAGCCCTCTTTTTTTGTTGAACGCATGTTGCAAATAACCATCCTTTCCAGCTATGTCTTGCTCAAGATCGTGCGTTTTCCGTTCCCGCGGGTTCGGCGCTGCCTAT
>PWRV01000143.1 GCA_003563455.1 Thioalkalivibrio sp. | reverse complement strand
CGATCCTGCGAGATCGACGCCCGGTGCTGGACGCGCAGGCGCGGCTCCAGTCGGACGGCACCCTACCGGGTTTTAAGCGGCGAGTGCGTAGTTGTCGTCGTTGGCAACTATTGGTTTGCAGCCGTTTTTACGAGGTCAGCTACAGCCTCGGCATGCACCTCAGGTTTTGTGACCCGCGTCGAAGCCATGTCGTCCCCTGGGTCCTTCGTCTGACAGTGTAACCCAACGCGGGTTCCGTGCCATCGGCAATGGGCCCGGAAATGCACCCGGCTTGGGTACAATGGCGCCTGTTGCAGGAACGGGGGGTCAGCGATGCGAGTTTTCGAGGGAGGCCGGGCCGTGTCGCCGTTCCGGATCCGGCGGCACGAGGCGCAGCTGCAGGGGCGTGTTCCCGGGACCGTCCGGCTGGCGGCGCGATTCATTTATTTCGTGGACACGCGTCGGGCGCTTTTGGCCCACGAGGAGCAGCATCTGGAAGACCTTCTGCTCGGCGAGGGGGAGCCGTGGACCGGGACCGGTTTCGAACAGCCGGGTACGCTGTTCGTGGTTCCCCGCTTCGGTACCATCAGTCCGTGGTCGTCCAAGGCGACCGAGATCGCGTGGCACGCCGGACTGGAGTCTGCGGTCCGGCGCGTGGAGCGGGGCATCCAGTGGTTCGTGGAGGGAATCCCGGAACGGCAGGTTCCGTTGAACGTGTTTTCCGGCCCGTTGCACGACCGGATGACCGAGACAGTGGTGGCCGAGGCAACAGAGGCCGCGGCGTTGTTTCGGGAGGAGAGTCCACGGCCGCTTGAACGGGTCGCGCTCGAACCCGATGCGGTCCCGGCTCTGCAGGCCGCCAATCGCGACCTGGGACTGGCGCTGTCGCCTGACGAAATCGAGTATCTTGCCGATGCCTACGCCGCCATCGGCCGGGCCCCGTCCGACGCCGAGTTGATGATGTTCGCGCAGGCGAACTCGGAGCATTGCCGGCACAAGATATTCAACGCTGGCTGGGTACTCGATGGAGCGGCCGAGCAGGAGACCCTGTTCGGCATGATCCGCCACACCTTCAACGAGCATCCGGAAGGCGTATTGTCCGCCTACTGCGACAATGCCTCGGTGATCGAGGGGCACCGGGGGGTTCGTCTGGTGCCCGACGGCGATTCCGGCGTGTATCGGAGGCGGGAAATCGACCTGCCCATCCTGATGAAGGTGGAGACGCACAATCATCCGACGGCGATCTCGCCCTTTCCCGGTGCTGCGACCGGTTCCGGTGGCGAGATCCGGGACGAGGGCGCCACCGGCCGTGGCTCGAAACCCAAGGCGGGCCTGACTGGATTCAGTGTCTCGAACCTGCGGATTCCGGAATTCCCGCAGCCGTGGGAGGCGGACTTCGGGCGGCCGGGCCGGATCGAGAGCGCCCTCGGCATCATGATCGATGGCCCGATCGGCGCCGCGGCCTTCAACAACGAATTCGGGCGTCCGGCGCTGTGCGGCTATTTCCGTACGCTGGAACTGCAGACCGGGCCGGCGGAGGGCCGGACGCTGTTCGGCTACCACAAGCCGATCATGATCGCGGGGGGCATGGGTTCGATCCGGCGCGAGCACGTGCACAAGGAGCCGTTGCCGTCGGGAACCCCGATCATCGTGCTTGGTGGCCCGGCAATGCTGATTGGGCTGGGAGGCGGCGCGGCGTCCTCGATGGCCAGCGGCGCAAGTGCCGAACAACTGGATTTCGCGTCGGTGCAGCGGGGCAATCCCGAAATGCAGCGGCGCTGTCAGGAGGTGATCGACCGTTGTACGGCGCTGGGTGAAGCCAACCCCATCCTGTCGATCCACGACGTGGGCGCGGGCGGGCTGTCGAACGCGATCCCGGAGATCCTGAACGACGCCGGGCGGGGCGGCCACATCGAACTGCGCGAGGTGCCGTCGGCCGAGCCCGGGCTGTCGCCGCTCGAGCTGTGGTGCAACGAGGCGCAGGAACGCTATGTGCTGGCGATCTCCGAAGACCGTCTGGCGGCCTTTGCCGCGATCGCCGAGCGGGAGCGGGCACCGTTCGCGGTGGTCGGAGAGGCGACCGAGGAGGCCCATCTTCGGGTCGATGACGCGCTGCTGGGCACGCCGGCAGTTGATCTGCCGATGTCCGTCCTGCTCGGAAAGACGCCGCGCATGACCCGGTCGGACACGCGTCAACCGATGGAGACCCGGCCACTCGCGCCGCTGCCGGATATCGAGGACGCGCTCGCGCGCGTGCTCCGTTTGCCTTCCGTTGCGGCCAAGCACTTCCTGATCACCATCGGCGACCGGACCGTGGGGGGGCTCACCGCGCGGGATCAGATGGTCGGTCCGTGGCAGGTCCCGGTCGCCGACTGCGCGGTCACCCTCACGGACTTCGAGTCCTGCTCGGGCGAGGCCATGGCGATGGGTGAGCGCACCCCGGTGGCGATGCTGTCCGCCCCGGCTTCGGGGCGCATGGCGGTAGGGGAGGTCTTGACCAATCTGGCCGGCGCCGACATCGCGGATACCGCGCAGATCCGCCTCTCTGCAAACTGGATGGCTGCCGCGGGAGTTCCGGGTCAGGACGCGGCGCTGTTCGACACGGTGCGCGCGGTCGGGGAAGAGCTCTGCCCGCGCCTGGGGATCAGCATTCCCGTGGGCAAGGACTCCCTCTCGATGCGAACCGTCTGGGAAGGATCCGAAGGACGGCGTGAAATGATCGCGCCGGTGTCACTGATCGT
>PWRV01000012.1 GCA_003563455.1 Thioalkalivibrio sp. | reverse complement strand
TATCCGGTGTTCCTGTATCAGCAGGGGCTCAGCCTTCCCGCGATCGGCTGGGTGGTGGGGATCTACGGCTTCGTCTGGGGCGGTTCGCAGTTCCTGACCGGCCGCCTGTCGGATCACATCGGGCGTCTGCGGCCGATCGTCTGGGGCATGTGGATTTGCGGCGGTGGGGTCGCTCTGACCCTGTTGGGCGAGGGCGTACTATGGTGGTCGTTTGCCGCCGCGGTAACCGGCTTTGGCATGGCTCTGCTGTATCCCAATTTGAGCGCGGCGGTCGCGGACATCGCGCATCCCAACTGGCGCGGTTCGGCAATCGGAACCTACCGGTTCTGGCGGGATCTTGGCTACGGTATCGGTGCCCTGGGGTTGGGCATCGTGGCTCATCTCGGCGGTTCGGTCACCTGGGGTTTCTGGTTTGTGGTGGTCGCGATGTGGGTCTCCGGCGCGGTGGTCTGGTGGTGGGGCGAGGAAACCCACGCGCGCCTGAACCCGGCGGACTGACGGCACCGCGATCGAAAGGCAGGCCGGCAGCCCAGCGAGAGTCCATTGGAGTGGGGGGAGAAGGGGGCGTTGAGCCGCCCGGCCGGGCGAGCGTGTTGACGAACCAACGCCGCGACGGTTGCTTCAATCCTACTTTTCTGGCCAGTTGAAACAGGCCTTGACGGCCGAAGGGAACAACGTGGAATGGTGCGGAGACGGGCGCCAAGAGCCTGGCGACGGTGCTGTTCTCGGGTATGCGTACGAGCAGCGCCGCGTGTTCCTTGTCCATTACCACCCATCTCTCGACCTGTGTCCGCAGCCCTTTACGGGGCAGCGGCCGCTGCGGTACTATGCCGCTCCCGCATGGCTGGAGGCTTTCCGGTCTTGCGGGCCCTGAATGGCTGGATGGCATGGCGATCCTTCCATGGGGCTGAGACGGAGTTCGCCGGTGGCCGGCAGGCGTGGGGAGCAATCCCGCGGGTCGTCCGCAGGCACATGCCTTGAGGCCCCAACCGGGGCCTTTATTGTTGGACCCGCGATCTCCGTCTCCGGACGGCGATCGGGTTTGGTGAAGGCTTGGCGGACGCGGGTGAAGCCGGCGACCGCATCCGAGGGGCGGTTGGGCGCCCTTTTTTTGTTGGTGCCGGGCGTGCCCGGCGAACGAGGGTCGTCGTACGGCCCGGGAGCAGGATGGCGTTGGAGAAGTCGGACGCGCTCGGAGCGATGCTGAAGCCCGTCGTGGAATCGCTGGGCTTCGAACTTTGGGGGCTCGAGTATCACTCGGGCTCGCGGCCCGTGGTGCTGCGTGTGTACATCGACCACCCCGACGGCGTCACCGTGGACGACTGTGGCGATGTCAGTGAACAGGTGAGTGCAGTACTGGATGTGGAGGAGCCGATCCGGGGCGACTACACCCTGGAGGTTTCGAGCCCGGGAATCGAGCGCCCGCTGTTCACGGAGGCCCAGTACCGGCAATACCTCGGCAGCGATCTGAAAGTGCGGCTGGCCTGGCCCGAACACGGGCGCCGCAACTACCGCGGCCGTCTGCTGTCCGTGTCGGACGAGGGAATCGAGGTCGAGGGCGATGGCGAGTCCTTCCTGCTGCCATTCGGTGCAATCGCGCGGGCCCGGTTGCTGGAGCCGATCGAACCCGGCCGTTGATGAATTATCGGTGGCAGTCCGCCGACGTCGTGGAGAGGCATTGAATGAACAAGGAGATCCTGCTGGTCGTCGACGCCGTGTCGAACGAGAAGGGCGTGGACAAGAGCGTCATCTTCGAGGCGTTGGAGTCCGCGCTGGCGATGGCCACCCGCAAGCGCCATGGTGGCAAGATGGATGTGCGCGTCAAGATCGACCGCAGCTCCGGGGACTATGAGGCCTTCCGGCGCTGGACCGTGCTGGACGACGATGACCCGGAATTCGAGTCGCCCGAGCATCAGATCCTGCTCTCGTACGCGCGGCAGAAATATCCGGAGATCGAGGTCGGCGAGGTGATCGAGGAGCCCGTCGAGGCCGTCGATTTCGGCCGCATCGCCGCCCAGACTGCCAAGCAGGTGATCGTGCAGAAGGTTCGGGAGGCGGAGCGCGCCAAGGTGGTTGAGGAGTACCAGTCGCGCGTCGGCGGCCTGGTGATGGGTATCGTGAAACGCACCGACCGCAACGGTGTCTATATCGATCTCGGCGGCAACGCCGAGGCGCTCGTGCCGCGCGAACACATGATTCCGCGGGAATCCGTGCGCAACAACGACCGGCTCCGGGGCTACCTGCGCGAGATCCGGCCCGAGGCGCGCGGTCCGCAGCTCATCATCAGCCGGACCGTTCCGGAGTTCCTGATCGAACTGTTCAAGCTGGAGGTCCCGGAGGTTGGCCAGAACATCATCGAGATCATGGGTGCGGCCCGGGACCCGGGCATGCGCGCGAAGATCGCGGTGCGCTCCAACGATCCCCGGCTTGACCCCGTAGGCGCCTGTGTCGGGATGCGTGGCTCGCGCGTGCAGTCGGTGTCGAACGAACTGGCCGGTGAGCGCATCGACATCATCGTCTGGAACGAGAATCCGGCCCAGTTCGTGATCAATGCGATGTCGCCCGCCGAGGTGCTGTCGATCGTCGTGGACGAGGAAAAGCAGAGCATGGATATCGCCGTGGCCGAGGACAAGCTTTCCCTCGCGATCGGGCGTGGCGGGCAGAACATTCGCCTGGCCTCGCAGCTGACGGGCTGGGAACTGAACGTGATGACCGAGGCGCAGGCGGCGGAGAAGAGCGATGCCGAGGCGCAGGTGGTCCAGCAGCAGTTCATGGATTCCCTGGACGTGGACGAGGAGGTCGCGGCAATCCTGGTGCAGGAGGGCTTCACCACACTCGACGAGGTGGCCTATGTCGATGAACAGGAACTCCTGGGAATCGAAGAGTTCGATGCCGATATCGTCGCGGAACTGCGCTCGCGCGCGAGCGACGCGCTGCTGACTCGGGCGATCGCCGCCGAGGAGCAGCTCGAGGGCGCACAACCCGCGGACGACCTGCTCAACATGGAGGGGATGACTCCGGCGCTGGCAAACAAGCTGGCGGCCAACGGCATCTGCACCATGGAAGATCTGGCCGAGCAGGCGGTCGATGACGTGGTCGAGGCCACCGGGATCGATTCGGAGCAGGCGGCCGAGCTGATCATGACGGCGCGGGCCCCATGGTTCGCGGCCGACGCCTGAGGCCGCACATGGCCGGTCAAACCAGGGCGCGCTTCGAGCGTATAGAATTGGACAGGAGGTAGGCGCAATGTCGCAGATGACAGTACAGCAACTCGCGGAATCGGTCGGTACGCCGGTTGACCGCCTGATCGGCCAACTGAAGGAGGCCGGTGTCGAGGTGGAAGGCCCGGCGGCCCGAGTGAGCGACGCGCAGAAGCTGCGTCTGCTGGCGCACCTGCGCGAGACGCACGGCGGAGCCGAAAAGGACGATGGCGGGCGCGTCACGCTGAAGCGCCGTGCCACGACACAGACCCTGAAGGTCAATGCCGGGCAGGGACGGACAAAGACGGTCAACGTCGAGGTGCGCAAGCGCCGCCAGGTCCTGCGCAAGCCGGCCGAGACGGTTCCGGTGGCGGAGCCGACCGCCGTTCCCACTCCGGAGACGGTACCGGAACCGGCGGTGGAACCGGTCGCAGAAGCGCAGGCGCCGGAGGCCCCTGCACCCGAGCCCGTCCGCGAGATGCCGGCGGCCGAGGCCGAGCCGGCCCCGGAACCCGAGGTGCCGGTGACCAAAACCGCCGCCGAGCCCGAGACCCCGGCCGCGCCCGAACCGGAGGTCGAGCCGGAACCGGCGGAGGCGGCCCCGACACGGCGGCTCAGCCGCACCGAGCAGCTCGCCCGCCAGGTCGAGGTCGAGCGCGAGGCGATGCGCCGCGCAGTCGAACAGCGCCAGCAGGAGCAGGAAGAGCGCCGTCAGCGGCAGGAACAGAAGCAGCGCGAGGAAGAGGCTGCGGCCCTCGCGAAGGCCGAGGAAAAGGCGCGTATGGAGCGCAAGGAAGAGGCCCTCAGGCAGCTCGCGGACAAGGAGGTCAAGGCCAAGCAGGAGGCCGCAGCCAAGGGCGAGCCGGCGAAGAAGAAGGGTCGGCGCGGTGGTGGTCGCGACGACGCGGGCGGGCGCCGCGAACTGCACGTGACCGGCGACCGCCGCGGGCGTCGCGAGAAGGGTCGGAGCCGCGTCGCGCAGACCGCGGCCGCCGCGGCGGTGGCGAGCAAGCACGGCTTCGCGCGGCCAACCGCGCCGGTGGTGCGCGAGATCGAGATCCCGGAGACCATCACCGTGGGCGAGCTGGCCCAGGCGATGGCCATCAAGGCTCCGCAGCTGATCAAGGCCCTGATGGGCATGGGCGTGATGGCCACGATCAATCAGAGCATCGACCAGGACACCGCGGTACTGGTGGTCGAGGAAATGGGACACAAGGCCGTCCCCGCCGAGGCCCGGAGCATCGAGGACGAGATCACCCTCGATATCGAACAGAGCCTCGACACGAAGCCGCGTCCGCCGGTGGTCACGGTGATGGGTCACGTGGACCACGGCAAGACCTCGCTGCTCGACTACATCCGCAAGACCAAGGTCGCCTCGGGCGAGGCGGGCGGAATCCCCCAGCACATCGGGGCCTACCACGTCCCGAACACGCGGGACGGCATCACCTTCCTCGATACCCCGGGGCACGCCGCATTCACCGCGATGCGTGCCCGGGGCGCGAAGGCCACGGACATCGTGATCCTGGTGGTCGCGGCGGACGACGGCGTGATGCCGCAGACCATAGAGGCGGTCGAACACGCGAAGGCCGGCGGCGTGCCGCTGGTGGTCGCGGTGAACAAGATCGACAAGCCGGATGCGGACGCCGACCGGGTGATGAACGAACTGGCCCAGCGCGAGGTGATCCCGGAGGAGTGGGGCGGTGATACCCAGTTCGTCCAGGTCTCGGCGCTGACCGGCAAGGGCGTCGACGGACTGCTCGAGGCGGTCGGCCTGCAGGCCGAGCTGATGGAACTGAAGGCGCCCGACGAGGGCCCCGCACGCGGCGTGGTGATCGAGTCACGCCTGGACAAGGGGCGGGGTCCGGTCGCGACGGTGCTGGTGCAGTCCGGCTCGCTGAAGCACGGCGACATCCTGCTCAGTGGCCAGGAATACGGCCGAGTGCGCGCGATGTTCGACGATACCGGCTCGGCGGTGAAGGAGATCGGCCCGTCGATGCCGGTGGAGGTCCTCGGCCTGTCCGGGGTGCCCAACGCCGGGGACGAAGTCCTCGTGGTCGCGGACGACAAGACCGCGCGCGAGGTGGCCGCGCACCGCGAGACCCGCCAGCGCGAGCACAAGCTGGCTGCACAGCAGGCCGCGAAGCTGGAGAACATCTTCAACCAGATGCAGGAAGGGCAGGTTGCGACCGTGAACATCCTGCTGAAGGCGGATGTACAGGGCTCGGCCGAAGCGCTTCGCGACTCGCTGATCAAGCTGTCCACCGACGAGGTGCGGGTGAAGGTGGTATCCACCGGGGTCGGTGGCATCTCGGAGTCCGACATCAACCTCGCGATGGCCAGCCAGGCGATCATCATCGCGTTCAACGTGCGCGCCGATGCCGGGGCGCGCCGCCTGGCCGCGGACAACGACGTCGACATCCGCTACTACTCGGTGATCTACGAGGCGATCGAGGACGTGAAGCACGCGCTCTCCGGCCTGCTGTCGCCCGAGACGCGGGAGGAGATCGTCGGGCTGGCCGAGGTACGCGACGTCTTCAAGGCGTCGGGCTTCGGTGCGGTCGCGGGCTGCCTGGTGGTCGAGGGCACGGTCAAGCGCGGCAACCCGATCCGCGTGCTGCGCGACAACGTGGTGATCTACGAAGGCGAGCTGGAGAGTCTGCGTCGCTTCAAGGAAGACGTGAGCGAGGTGCGTACCGGCACCGAGTGCGGGATCGCGGTGAAGAACTACAACGATGTCCGCCCGGGTGACCAGATCGAGGTCTACCAGCGGGTCGAAGTGGCGAGGACACTCTGATGACGGCCCGTCGGGACTACCAGCGCAGTGATCGCGTCGGCGACCAGATGCAGCGGGAGCTGGCGGATCTGATCCGGCTGGAGGTCAAGGACCCCCGGGTCGGGATGGTGACCCTTTCCGGTGTTGAGGTCTCCCGCGACCTCGCGCACGCGAAGGTCTTCTTCACCCAGCTGGGCGGGGAGGAAAAGGGGCGCGAGGCCGAACAGGGGCTGAACAACGCCGCCGGCTATCTGCGCCGCGAGCTCGGAGCGCGCATGCGGTTGCGGACCGTGCCGCAGCTGCGCTTCGTCTACGACGACACCCCCGAGCGCGGTGCGCGCATCTCGGCCCTGATCGACTCTGCGATCGCTGAGGACGAGGCCCACCACTCGGGTGAGTCGGCAGCGGATGACGCCGACGGTCCGGACCAGCGCTGAGGCCGCGCGCCCCAGCGCGGTCTACCGCCGCCGCCAACGCATGCCGATCCAGCGTCGCGACGTCGATGGCATCATCCTGCTGGACAAGCCCCGGGGATTGACGTCGAACCAGGCACTGGGGCGCGTCAAGTACCTGCTCGCCGCGCGCAAGGCCGGTCACACGGGCAGCCTCGATCCCCTGGCAACCGGTCTGCTGCCGCTGTGTTTCGGCCAGGCCACCAAGGTTTCGGGCTGGCTGCTGGACGCCGACAAGCGCTACGAGGCGGAGGCCCGGCTGGGGCTGGTGACCACGACCGGAGACATGGAGGGCGAGGTCGTCCGGGAAAACCCGGTGCCGTCCCTGTCCTCCGACGCGATCGAGCGCGCCTGCGCAGCGCTGCGCGGCGAGATCTGGCAGGTGCCCCCGATGCATTCCGCTCTGAAACACGACGGCCGGCGTCTGTACGAGCTCGCGCGCGCGGGCGTCGAGGTGGAACGGCCGGCCCGTTTGGTGAAGATACACGAGCTGACTGCGTCGCTGGTCGCGCCCGACCGGCTGCGCCTGGAGGTCCGGTGCAGCAAGGGCACCTACATCCGCACCCTGGTCGAGGACCTCGGCCGGGCGCTGGGTTGCGGTGCGACCGTCGCGGAACTGCGCCGGACCGGTCACGGCGCCTTCGACGCGGCCGAGATGGTTTCGCTGGCGTCGCTCGAGGCCGCGGCGACGGAGGCGGGCCCTCAGGGCCTCGAGCGCTGGCTGCTACCGGCCGACCGGGCGCTGGCGGACCGCCCCGCGATCCGGCTGGATGCCGCGAGCAGCCGGTTCCTGCGCCAGGGACAGCCGGTGTTCGTCCCGGGCGTGCGCGAGATCGGGCCACTGCGCCTCTATGATGCCGCGGGGGACTTCATCGGAATCGGCTTGCTGCAGGACGACGGCCGGGTCGCGCCCCGCCGCCTGTTCGTTTCGGCCGTTTCCTGTTAATTCATTCCGCGGCCATGCTACTATTTCGCGCCTTTACCGGAGCGCGTGCGGTGAAAGGTCGTCCGCGCGCACCAGAAACGCCCGTCCCGGACGGTTGCGGGGCGGCACCGGTTTGGACAGCGCCGAGCCGCGTGATCCGCCCGCGCCACCCCGGCGGCTGACAACAGGTTTTCCGTTCTCAGGAGTTGAGCAAGACATGTCATTCAATACCGAAACCAAGACGGCCATCGTCGAGGAACATGGCCGGGGTCCGAAGGACACCGGCTCGCCCGAGGTTCAGGTCGCTCTGCTGACCGCGCGCATCCAGCATCTGATGGGGCACTTCGAGAACCACAAGAAGGACCATCACTCGCGCCGCGGCCTGCTGAAGATGGTCAATCAGCGTCGCAAGCTGCTCAGCTACCTGAAGGGCAAGGATCAGGAGCGCTACCAGACGCTGGTGCAGAGCCTCGGACTGCGCCGCTAAGCAAGCGCCGAGAAAGCCGGTATGGCTTTTTCGGCGCGCACTGTGCTGCAAATTCGATTTGCAGCTTGTTTACGAATCAACCACCAGCGGTGGTCGATTCCAGCGGCACTTCCGTGTGCCGCAGGGGAATGCCGATAGCTCGGCGTTCCCCCAAGTCCACGTCGAAGCGGGAAGGTAAGCGTGTCATACAAGAAGACATTTGAGTACGGAAATCACACGGTCGTGATGGAGACTGGCGACATTGCCCGCCAGGCCACCGGGGCCGTACTGGTCAACGTGGCGGATACCGTGGTGCTGGTCACCGTGGTGGCACGCAGAGAGGCCGATCCCGGTCGCGACTTCTTTCCGCTGACGGTGAACTACCAGGAGCGGACCTACGCCGCCGGCAAGATCCCCGGCGGCTTTTTCAAGCGCGAGGGACGCCCGAACGAGAAGGAGACGCTGACCAGCCGGCTGATCGACCGGCCGCTGCGGCCGCTGTTTCCGGAAGGCTTCAAGCACGAGACACAGGTGATCGCGACGGTGATGTCGATCAACCCGGAGGTCGATCCGGACATCCCGGCGCTCCTCGGCGCCTCCGCTGCCCTGGCGATCTCCGGCGTCCCCTTCGCAGGCCCCGTTGGCGCCGCACGGGTGGGTTACCGCGACGGCGGCTACCTGCTGAACCCGACGGCCAGCGAGCTGGCCGAATCCGATCTGGATCTGGTGGTCGCGGGCACCGAGAATGCCGTGATCATGGTGGAGTCGGAGGCCCACGAGCTTCCCGAGCAGGTGATGCTCGGCGCCGTGATGTTCGGTCACGAGCAGATGCAGGCCGCGATCAACGCGATCCGCGAACTCGCGGAGGCCGCCGGGAAGCCAGCCTGGGACTGGACGGCCCCCGCCGGTGCCCACGGTCTGGAGGAGCAGATTGCCGCCGTGGTCCGCGACGACCTGGTCAGTGCCTACCAGATTGCCGAGAAGCAGGCCCGGACCGAGCGCGTGAGCAGTCTGCGTTCGGCCGCGGTCGAGCAGCTCGCGACGGGTGCGGAGGGCGCGCCTTCCGCTGACGCGGTGAAGAACGCTTTCCATGACCTCGAGTACCGGATCGTCCGCGATCGCATCCTCGACGGCAACCCGCGTATCGATGGCCGCGATGCCCGTACCGTGCGTCCGATCACCGTGCAGACCGGCGTGCTGCCCCGTGCCCACGGTTCGGCCCTGTTCACCCGGGGCGAGACGCAGGCGCTGGTGGTCGCGACCCTCGGCACCGACCGCGACGCGCAGGTGATCGACGCAATCGAGGGCGAACGACGCGAGCGCTTTATGCTGCATTACAACTTCCCCCCGTACTGCACCGGCGAGACCGGGATGGTCGGGTCGCCGAAGCGTCGCGAGATCGGCCATGGCCGCCTGGCGAAGCGCGGCGTGCAGGCGGTGATCCCGAAGGGCGACAGTTTCCCTTACGTGGTTCGCGTGGTCTCCGAGATCACCGAATCGAACGGCTCCAGTTCGATGGCCTCGGTCTGCGGCACCAGTCTGGCGCTGATGGATGCCGGCATCCCGTTGAAGGCTCCGGTGGCAGGCATCGCAATGGGGCTCATCAAGGAAGGGGATCGCTTCGCGGTGCTGTCCGATATCCTCGGGGACGAGGATCATCTCGGCGACATGGACTTCAAGGTGGCCGGCACCCGGGACGGCGTGACCGCGCTGCAGATGGACATCAAGATCGACGGTATCACCCGCGAGATCATGGAACGGGCGCTCGACCAGGCGCTCGCCGGGCGCCTGCATATTCTGGACCGCATGAGCGAGTCGATCAGTTCGCACCGGACCGAGATGTCGAGCTACGCGCCGCGTTTCATCACCATGCGGATCAACCCCGAGAAGATCCGGGACGTGATCGGGAAGGGGGGCGCGACCATCCGGGCGTTGACCGAGGAGACGGGCACCTCCATCGACATCACCGACGACGGCACCGTGAAGATCGCCTCCACCGACCAGGCGGCCGGTGAAGAGGCGCGTCGCCGGATCGAGGAACTGACTGCGGACGTCGAAGTGGGTCGCGTCTACAGCGGCCGGGTGGTGAAGATCATGGACTTCGGGGCCTTCGTGTCGATCCTGCCGGGCCGCGACGGACTGGTGCACATCTCCCAGATCTCCAACGAGCGGGTGGAGAATGTCACCGACTTTCTGACCGAGGGTGACACCGTCACCGTGAAGGTGCTGGAAGTCGACAAGCAGGGACGCATCCGGCTCAGCATGAAGGCCGTCGAAGCCGCCTGATGTTGCCGGCGGCGACGTTCATCGACCTGGCCACGCGCTCTCGGGCCCGGTCGCTCTGAAGGGGCGGGTGGTTCGTGGATCTGGTCAGCATACGGAAGAGTTATCGGCGCTACGCACGGCATTATGACGTGATCTTCGGGCGCGTCTTCGCCCCGGGGCGCCAGCTTGCGCTGGAGACCCTCGCGCCGGTCTCCGGCAAGCGGGTGCTGGAGGTCGGAGTGGGGACCGGGATCTCCCTGCCGTTCTACACGCCCGATGCCGAGGTCGTCGGCATCGATGTCAGCCGCGAGATGCTCGACGTGGCCCGCCAGCGCCTTGCGGACGGTAACTGCGCGGCCGTGACCGGCCTGGTCGAGATGAATGCCGAGCAACTGGCCTTTGCCGACGACAGCTTCGACGCCGTGGTCGCGATGTATGTCGCGTCGGTGGTCCCGAATCCCGATCGGCTGTTCGCCGAGATGTGGCGGGTCTGCCGTCCCGACGGGCAGATCCTCGTGGTGAACCACTTCGCGTCGCGCCAATGGATCCTGCGCACGCTCGAACGGAGCCTGCGGCCGCTCTCCCGGGCGGTCGGGTTCCGCCCCGACATGGAACTCGACGACTTTGTGGCGGTGGCCGGCCAGCAACCGGTGGCCATCGAGCCGGCCAGCCTCTTCGGCTACTGGAAGCAGGTACAGTTCACCAAATCCCTCTGACCCGGGGGGCGATTGCCGGGCGCAATGCCCTGCGTCGGATGCTGAATCGTGGCCGGAAGCCGCCTCCACCGGGGCCGGCTGGCGTTTGCAGATTCGCGGGACCGGCCTGTAGATCTTCCGATAGGGTCCTTCTTTGCCGGGCATGCTCTGGAGTAGAGTATCGGAATCTCCGCTTCCGCCCCAGGAGCCCGGCCCGGATGTCCATCGACTGGAAGTCCTACGACCCCTGTCCCTTCTATGACGAACTGATCGCCGCGCCGGGCAAGCCGCGCCCGGTGGCGCGCAGGCTTACCGAGTACCTCGGCTCTCTGGGCGACCAGGAATTGCAGGTCCGCAAACAGGCCGCCGACCACGCGATCCTCGAGATGGGCATCAGCTTCACGGTCTACAGCGAGGGCGAGAACATCGACCGCGCGTGGCCCTTCGACATCGTCCCGCGGGTGATCCCGAAGCGCGAGTGGGAGGCAGTGCAAGCCGGGCTCGTGCAGCGCCTGACCGCGTTGAATCTCTTCATTGACGACGTCTATAACGATCAGCGGATCTTCCGCGACAAGGTCCTTCCCAAGTACGTGCTGAACAAGGCCCGGAACTTCCGGGAGCAATGCCGGGGCATCAAGCCGCCGCACGGCGTGTGGGCGCACATCTGCGGCTCGGACCTCGTGCGCGACGGGGACGGCACGCTGTATGTGCTCGAGGACAACCTCCGGGTGCCGTCGGGGGTCTCCTACATGCTCGAGAACCGCGAGGTGACCAAGCGGGTCTTCCCGGAGATTTTCGAAAACTCGAGCATTCTGCCGGTTGACGAGTATCCGACGCAGCTGTTCGACATGCTGGCGGCGATTTCGCCGCGGCCCCAGGACTACCCCGAAATCGCGGTGCTGACCCCGGGGATCTTCAACTCGGCCTACTTCGAGCACTCCTTCCTGGCCCAGCGCATGGGCGCGGAACTCGTGGAGGGCGCGGACCTCGTGGTTGGCGACGACGACTGCGTGTACATGCGCACCATCGAGGGGCTGGAGCGGGTGGACGTGATCTACCGCCGGATCGACGACGATTTCATGGACCCGGAGGAGTTCAACCCCGATTCCCTGCTGGGCGTCCCGGGGCTGATGCGGGCCTGGCGCAACGGGAAAGTGGGGCTTGCGAATGCGCCGGGGTCGGGTGTCGCCGATGACAAGGTGATCTATGCCTACGTGCCGGCGATGATCAAGTACTACCTCGACCAGGATCCGATCATCCCCAACGTGCCAACCTATCTCTGCGTGAACGAAAAGGACCGGGCCTACGTGCTCGACCACCTGGACGAACTGGTGGTGAAGCCCGCGAACGAGTCGGGCGGCTACGGGATGCTGGTGGGACCGCACGCATCGAAGAAGCAGCGGGCCGAGTTCGCCAGTCTGGTCAAAAAGGATCCGCGCAACTACATCGCGCAGCCGACCCTGAGCCTGTCGGTCGCGCCGACGCTGTGTGACGAGAGTCTGGAACCGCGCCACCTCGACCTGCGGCCCTTCGTGCTGCAGGGCGTGCGCACCGACGTGACCGCGGGCGGCCTGACGCGGGTGGCGATGCGCAAGGGCTCGCTGGTGGTGAATTCCTCGCAGGGCGGGGGCAGCAAGGACACCTGGATCGTGGACGAGGAGGACTGAGATGCTCTCGAGAGTCGCGGAACGCGTGTATTGGCTGGCCCGTTACATCGAGCGCGCGGAGAACACTGCGCGCATGGTGACGTCCTTCCACCTGGTCTCCCTGGACATGCCGAAGTCGGTCCCCCTGACCTGGAAGAACCTGGTCGCGGTGACCGGCAACGACGCTGTCTTCGACGAGCACTACCAGCGCGAGGACGAACGCAACTGCGTGAAGTTCCTGCTCGCGGATCACTACAACTCCAGTTCGATCGTCAGTTCCCTGAAGGCGGCGCGCGAGAACGTGCGCACCACCCGGGATCTGGTCCCTTCGGAGGCCTGGGAGGTCGTCAACGAACTGCATCTGTTCGCGCGCAACAACATCGACAGCGGCCTCGGGAAGCGGGGGCGCTATCAGTTCCTGTCCGAGGTGGTGCAGCGCTGCCAGACCTTGACCGGACTGCTCGCCGGCTGCATGAGTCACGACCCGGCCTACGACTTCATCCGTCTGGGGCGCAACCTCGAACGTGCGGACATGGCCTCGCGCCAGATCGATGTCGGCGCGTTCCGCCTGCTGAAGCGGCCGGAGGATGATTCCCCGAATCCCTACGAGGGGCTGCTGTGGACCAGCATCCTGCGCTCGCAGAGCGGCTTTCAGATGTACCGCCAGCACGTGAAGCGGCGGATCAACGGCGTCGATGTGGTCCGCTTCCTGCTGCAGGACATCCCGTTCCCACGCGCGGTCGCGCACTCGCTGGACTACGTGCGGGGCGCGATCGAGCGGCTGCCCCGCAACGAGGTACCGCTGCGGCTGGCGCTGCAGACACGGCGGCATGTGCTGGGGGCGGACGTCGATCAGCTGGTCAAGGAGGAGCGCCTGCACGCCTTCATCGACACGCTGCAGCAGGAGATCGGTGGAGTTCACGACGCGATCGCCGACACCTGGTTTGCTCTGGACAAGGCCGCCTGAGAGGTCGGGGTCCGGAGCCCGCCCCGTGAGGGCATGCAGCCGATGAACGGCATGACGCAGGTGCAGGGCCCGGCGCCGCAGCCACGACCGGATGCGCGGCAGGGCGTGCCGGACGGCTACGCAGCGGTCGCAGGCGACGCCGACGAGCTGCTGCTGGCCGACGGCACGCCGCGTGGGCACTGGCAGCCGCTGTTGCATGCACTGCAGGCGCAGGAGGGTGACGCGCTGCGCGACATCGGGCGCGAGACCCGGCGCCTGGTCGATGAGCTGGGCGTCACCTACCACGTGTATTCGGACCCGGCGGGCGTGCAGCGCCCGTGGCCGCTGGACGCGCTCCCGCAGCTCCTGGATGCCGGCGAATGGGCGGTGATCGAGCGCGGTCTGTTGCAGCGGGCGCGCCTTTTCGAATGGATCCTGAAGGATGTCTTCGGCCCGGGCAAGCTGCTGCGGGCGGGCCGGGTGCCGCCGGAGTTCCTCGCAGCGCACTCCGGCTTCCTGCCGGCGCTGCAGGGCACCCTGCAGAGCGAACTGCCCGCAGTGAACCTGTACGCGGCCGACCTCGCGCGGGGCCCGGACGGCGGCTTTCGCGTGCTCGGCGATCGCGCCCAGGCGCCGTCCGGCAGCGGGTATGCGCTGCAGAACCGGGACATCCTGTCGCGGACCTGGCCGACGACCTTCGCGGAACTCGCCGTGCGCGAGCTGGACCCGTTCTTCGACGGCCTGCACCAGGGGCTCCGCGACCTGGCCCCGGGGGTCGCGGAGCCGCGCATCGTGCTGCTGTCTCCGGGGCCGCTGAACGAGGCCTGGTTCGAGCATGTGCTGCTCGCGCGTCGGCTCGGCCTGGTGCTGGTTCAGGGTCAGGATCTGGTGTTTCATGACGGCCATATCTGGCTGAGCACGCTGGGGCAGATGGAACGGATCGATGTGATCCTGCGGCGCGTGGACGACGCCTGGTGCGACCCGCTGTGCCTGGAGCCGGATTCGCAACTGGGCGTCGCGGGTCTGGTCGAGGCGGTCCGCCGCGGCAACCTGGTGGTGGCCAATGCGCTTGGCGCCGGTCTGCTCGAGAGCCCTGGATGGCCCGCATTCCTGCCCGCCATCGCCCGCTTCGCCCTTGGCGAGGAGCTGCTGCTTCCCTCGGTGGCCACCTGGTGGTGCGGTGATCCCGACGCGCTGGAGCACGTAATCGCGCATGGCGAACGCCTGGTGGTTCGCAGCATCGATCGGGTCGAGGGCGGCCGGCCGCTGTTCCCGGCCGAGATGCCGGACGCGGAGCGGGCAGCGCTGTACCGGCAGATCCGCGCGCAGCCGACCCGCTTCGTCGGCCAGGAACGCGCGGGGCTGTCCACGATGCCCTGCCTGAACGAGCAGGGATTCCTCGAACCGCGGCACGGGACTATCCGGGTCTTCGCCAGTCAGTTCCCCGGTGGCCTGCGCGTGCTGCCGGGCGGGCTTACCCGGGTCGCGCGGACGCCGGGCGATCGCCTGGTGTCGAATCAGGAGGGGGGTGTCAGCAAGGACACCTGGGTCCTGCCGGATGCGGGCGGGACAGCCGCGCCGATTCGGGAACCGGGCCTCGCGGAGCTCGAGTCCGGGTTCAGTCAGCCGGCCAGACTCCCGCGGCGGGTTGCCGACAATCTGCTCTGGGCCGGGCGCTACGCGGAGCGCGCCGAGGGGCTGGTCCGGTGGTTCCGCCTGCTCCTGCGCCGGTTGCAGGTGATCCGCGCCGAAGCCCGCGCCGGCGACGAGGTCACCGACCGCATGCTGGGCGCGCTGACCCACCTCAGCTGCAGTTATCCCGGCTTCGTGGGTCCGGACGGAGCCGGCCGGAGGGTGTTGCACCCGGAGCCGGAACTGCTTCGGCTCCTGACCGACCCGCAGGCGCCGGGCAGTGTGCCCGCGGCACTTGCCGCACTGCAGAACACCGCCAATGCGCTGCTCGACCGGCTCTCCGCCGACAGCGTTCGCGTGCTGGCCGGCCTGCGCGAAATCGCGCAGCCGCTGACCGGGCTGAGCGATCCGCTGGCGGCGGGAGGCGTGCTCGACGATTTGAACGTGCACCTGCTCGCACTGTCGGGCCTGGCCCAGGAGAGCATGCTGCGCGAGGACGGGTGGCGTTTCATGGACTGCGGCCGACGGCTGGAGCGGGGGCTGCTGCTGGTGAACCTGTTGCGCGCCACCGTGGTGGCACCGCCCGCGCCGCGTCAGGCGATATTGCTGAACGACATGGTGCTGGCCTTTGCCGAGAGCCTCTCGGTGTATCGGGCGCGGCCGGCGAGCCATCGCGACGACGCCGGGCTGCTCGACCTGCTGCTTTTGGAGACCGGGAACCCGCGTGCCCTGATCTACCAGCTGGACCGGCTGCTGGAGCACCTGGAGCGGCTGCCGCGGCTGGAACGTCAACCGCGCCTTCCGGCGCACGTCCGGCACTTCGAGGAAGCGAGAGCGCGGTTGCGCCTGGCGGCGACCGAGGAATGGACCACGGGCGAGGGCAATAGACGCAGTGCGCTTGACGCACTGCTGGCGTCCCAGCAGCAGGCGCTCGGTTCCGGCTATCGGGCGGTATTCACGCACTATCTGGCGCCGGCGCCAACCTTGCCGCTGGTCGGGCGGCTGGACCGGTGAGATACCGCGTCCGTCACCTGACCCGGTACCGCTATCCGGCTCCGGTGCACGGCAGCCTGAACGAGCTGCGCCTGAGACCCCGTCCGACGCCGCTGCAGCAGCTCGATCACTACCAGCTCGCGGTGCAGCCGAACGCGCGTTATCGCGCGGAGCACGTCGACGCCTTTGGCAATCCCGTCAGCGTGCTGAACATCGATCAGGCGCACCAGGAGTGGAGCATCAGCGCGGTCTTCGAGGTCACGCGCCGCGCGATGGACGCCGAACTCGCGTTCGAGCCGCCACTGTCGCTGCCAGCGGCGCGTGCGCGCCTGCGTCGGGATACCGGTGCCATGGCCCTGGACGCACGCCGGTACACCCAGGCTTCGCCGCTTCTGCCGATCCAGCCGGCGCTACCGCAGCGCCTCGGGCTGATGCCGGAACCGGATCAGGGCATCGAGGCCGTGGCGCAACGACTGACCCGCCTCATTTACCGGGAGTTTGCCTACCGCCCCGGCCAGACCGAGGTGAGCACGCCGCTGTCCCGCGTCCTCGAGAGCCGGGTCGGCGTCTGCCAGGACTTTGCACACCTGGCGATCGCCTGCAGCCGCGCGCTCGGCATTCCGGCGCGTTATGTGTCCGGATACCTCGAGACGCGTCCGCCCGCGGGCGCCGAGAGGCTGGTGGGTGCCGATGCCACGCACGCGTGGTTCGCGGTCTACGATCCGGCGCGCGGCTGGCTCGAATTCGATCCCACCAACGACGCCGTGCCGGACTCGCGCTACATCACATTGGCCTGGGGACGCGATTACAGTGATGTCGCACCGGTCCGCGGCGTGGTGCGCGGCGGTGGCCAGGGGCATGGCTTGCAGGTCTCGGTCGATGTGCAGCCGATCGAAGATGACTGAGCGGAGGCTGCCCGCGCCTAACGCGACGACGTGTGCACCTTGTGGTGGGCCCGGGTGTGGAACGACGTGCCGCGCCGTTTGCGGTTGCGCGTCGACTCCCAGTCGAAACGCGGCAGTTCCAGGAACGCCTTCCGGATGTTTTCGTCCCAGGCGGCGGTGAGCGCGCGCAGGTAGTCGTTATCCGCTTCGAGGCAGAGGTAGTGCTCGAAGGCGAAGGAACCCGTTTCGTAGACGAAGACCTCGATCGGGGGTCCGACGGTCAGGTTGGAGCGGATGGTGGAGTCGATCGACACCAGCGCACAGCGCGCGGCATCACCGAGTTCGGTCTCCGGCGTGATGATGCGGTCGAGGATGGGCTTGCCGTACTTGCTCTCGCCGATCTGCAGGAAGGGCGTGTGCTGGCTGGTGGTGATGTAGTTGCCCTGGGGGTAGACGCGGTAGATTTCCGGCTCCTGGCCACTGATCTGCCCTCCGACGATCAGTGTGGCCTCCGCGGCGATCCCGGATTTCGACAGCGCCTCGGAGTGCTTGTCCTGCTCCTCACGGTTCACCCGCCCGAGGTATTCGGCGGCCTCCGACATGTGGCCGACGTCGGCGAAGCTGCCCTCGACGCCTTCCTCCATCTCGCGCTTGAGGCGATTGACGATCGCCTGGGTGGTCGCCAGGTTCCCCGCGGTGAGGACCAGGAACAGGCGTTCCCCCTCGGTCTCGAAGGTGTGCATCTTGCTGTAGGTGCTGACCTGGTCCACGCCGGCATTGGTCCGGGAATCCGACGCGAACACGAGGCCTTCTTCGAGCTTGATCGCAACACAGTAGGTCATCGCTGGGGGATTCCGGGGCCGGGCGGACCCGGAATACTAGGACCGGGTAGCGGGCAGCGTCAACGCAAACCGGTCAAAGGTCAATCGCGTGCGGACACCGCTCCCTTAGCTTCAATGGCATCGCGGCCGGTCTTCCCGGCCGACAGGGCGCGCCTCGAGCGCCGGGGTCCTCACGGCCGGATCACCGTGAATCCCAGGAGGTGCCAGAGTTGCATCCCGCCCCGGTACCACTTGAGGCGGTCGGGGGGGGATCCGAGGTTGGTCAGCGTTCGCATGTTGGTCGGCGATTGACCGCACCACGGACCGTTGCAGAACAGCACCAGCGTCCTGGCGCGACTGAAATCGTAGAATTCGCCGTCGTAGAGGACGCCGAAGTCCTCCAGATAGTCACGGACCGCCTCCGGGCTCGCACCGGACCCGAAGTGCAGCTTGTCCCACGGTACATTGATCGCACCGGGGATCGTGCCGCGCGCGTACTCGTCCGCGCCGCGTGAATCGATCACCAGGATGTCCTCATCCGTGCCGGCACGCTCCAGGTACTCGAGGAACTCGATTTCGCCCAGGGTCTCGATCCCCGGACCTGCATGCATCGGCTGGATGCAGTAGGGCGGGCAGGGGCGCGAGGTCATGCTGAAGTCGGGCGTCACCGTGTGGAAGGTGTCCTGCTCACGCTGGATCACCACCGGCTCGCCGTCGTGCAGAACCTCGACGCGATCGATCTCGGCGGTGATGCCGACCTCCAGGGAGTCGGCGTGTCCGGCCGTGGGGAGGAGTGCCGCAAGCAGAAGACTTGCCGGCAGGGCCCGGGACAGGGTTCGGTGCGTCATGGCCATGGTATTCACCTCGCGCAGCAGGGAAGGGGAGGGGGCTTTGCACCCCTGCCACGACGGTAGCAGAGGAGCGGCCGCCCGGCCGAGTGGGGCCGTGCGATGTATGGGGGTTGCCCCCGTGACGGGCCGACGGTCGGCGCCCGGAGTGGCACCCCATCCCGTCGGCACCGGGACGGGGTGCTTCGATCAGGCCTTGCCCTGAAGCTGGGCGACCACGTTTTCGTTTTCGAGGGTCGAGGTATCGGAGGTGATCTCCTCGCCCTTCGCGATGGAACGCAGCAGGCGGCGCATGATCTTGCCGGAACGGGTCTTCGGCAGGCCGTCGGCGAAGCGCACGTCATCGGGCTTTGCGATCGGACCGATGTGGTCGCTGACCCAGTTGCGCAGCTCCTTCACCACCTGGTCGGCGGCGTCGCCGGTCGGGCGGTCCTCCTTCAGTATCACGAAGGCGACGATTGCCTCGCCCTTCACATCGTGCGGGCGGCCGACCACCGCGGCCTCGGCGACGGCCTCGTGGGCCACCAGCGCCGATTCGATTTCCATCGTGCCGAGCCGGTGACCGGAGACATTCAGCACGTCGTCGATCCGGCCCATGATCCAGATGTTGCCTTCCGCGTCGCGCCGTGCCGAGTCGCCCGCAAGATAGTACTTGCCGTCGAACTTCGGCCAGTAGGTCGATTTGTAGCGGTTGTCGTCCTGCCACACCGTGCGCAGCATCGACGGCCAGGGCTTCTTGATCACCAGCAGGCCGCCCTGGTCGGGTCCGAGGCTCTCGCCCTCCTCGTTCACCACGTCAGCGGCGATTCCCGGAAGCGGTCGTGTGCAGGAACCGGGAACCAGCGTTGTCACACCGGGAAGGGGCGCGATCATGTTTGCCCCCGTCTCCGTCTGCCACCAGGTGTCGACCACCGGGCAGCGCGACCCGCCGATCTTTTCGTAGTACCACATCCATGCCTCGGGATTGATCGGTTCGCCCACCGTCCCGAGCAGGCGCAGCTTAGACAGGTCGTACTCGTCCGGAATCTCGTCCCCGGCCTTCATCAGCGCGCGGATCGCGGTGGGGGCGGTGTAGAAGACGGTGACCCCGTGCGTCTGGCACATCTTCCACCAGCGGCCCGCATCAGGGACCGTCGGCACGCCCTCGTAGACGATCTGGGTCGCGCCGACGGACAGCGGGCCGTAGGTGACGTAGGTGTGGCCGGTAATCCAGCCGACGTCCGCGGTGCACCAGAAGACGTCGTCGTCGCGCAGGTCGAAGACCCACTCGTTGGTCAGGATCGCGTTCAGCAGGTAGCCGGCGCTGGAGTGCTGGATGCCCTTGGGCTTGCCGGTGGAGCCGGAAGTATAGAGCAGGAACAGCGGGTGTTCGGCCTCCACCCACTCGGGTTCACAGTCATTGGACTGGTTGGCCACTGCGTCGTGCCACCAGACGTCGCGGCCGTCCTTCATTGCGATCTCGTTGCCGGCGCGCTTGAGCACGACGATCTGTTCGACCGATCCCTCGCTGATCTCGAGCGCCTTGTCGGCGTTCTTCTTCAGCGACACGACCCGGCCGCCGCGGGTGCCCCCGTCCGAGGTGATCATCAGCCGGGCGCCGGAGTTGTCGATGCGGTCGCGCAGCGCGTCGGCCGAGAAGCCGCCGAACACCACCGAGTGGATCGCCCCGATGCGGGCGCAGGCCTGCATCGCGATCACCGCCTCGGCGATCATCGGCATGTAGATCACGACGCGGTCACCCTTCTTTACGCCCATGGAGCGCAGGGCGTTCCCGAGCTTGCCGACCTCGTTGTAGAGGTCGCGGTAGGTGTAGGTGCGGGTATCGCCGGCCTCGCCCTCGAAGATGATCGCGGGCTTGTCGCCACGCGTCTCGAGATGGCGGTCGATGCAGTTGTAGGAGACGTTCACCAGCCCGTCGGTGAACCAGGCAAAGTGCGGTGCGCGGCTGTCGTCGAGGCCGACGCTGAATTCCTTCTTCCAGGTGATCTTCTCGCGCGCGAGGTCGCACCAGAAGCCCTCGTGGTCTTCCTCCGCCTTCTTGTACAGCGCCTCCGCATCCGCGGGCTTCACCCGCGCCTTGGCCACGAAGTCTTCCGGTGGTGGAAAGTGGCGTTCTTCATGCAGCGCGGATTCGATGGTTTCGCTCATCTGTTGCCTCCAGCATGGTTACTATCTTGGTTTTATCGGGTCCGCGACCGCGGTTCCCGTGCTTGTTCGGCGTCTGTACCACGGCGCCCGTTCCCCCGTGGCGCGACGGTACAACCGGAAGACCGAATAATCACAAAGGCCCCGCCCGCGGGCGGGTTCGCGCGCTCCCCGCCGCGTCGGCGGGGATCCTCGATCACAGACAGGACCCTTATCCCGGGAATGGCCGTGTGGAACACGCCGAGCCTGCGCCCGAGGCGTCAGCAGCGTGCTGACGCGAACCATCAGAGCATAGCACGTGCAGCGGCACCCTCCACTTCACCAAAGCGGACCCGGCCGATGCAGCACGCGGTGCAGCGGCAGGGGCTTGTCCCGGGCACGGTGCGTGACCTGCGCGGCGAAGAGTTCGGCCGCAGCCAACGCGTCGTTGAGCGCGTCGTGACCCTTGTAGCGCGGGAGGTTGTAGCGTTCGCGCAGCGCGTTCAAACGCAATCCGCCGGTTCGGGCGGTCTCCTGCCGGCGTTCCATGTCCTCTTGCGCCAGGCGCAGTGTGTCCACGGTCGGGATCATGCAGGCAAACCCGTATTCACTCTGGCAGGCCCGGTCGAGGAAGCCGAGCTCGACCGCCGCGTGGTGGGCCAGCATCACGCGGCCCCGCAGCACCTCGAGAAACCGCTCCAGTGCCTCGCCCAGGCTGCCGCCGCGCGCGGCCTGGTCATCGGTGATCTGGTGGATCACCGCGCTGGCCTCGGGAATCTCCCGGGTCGGCCGCACCCAGCATTGCCCGGCCGTGTCGAGCCGGATCGTCAGACCGTCCATCGCCACCCAGCCGATGGACAGGATCTGGTCTCTGGCCGGGTCCAGACCCGTCGTTTCGAGGTCCACCGCGAGAAACGGGGTTTCGCGGCAGTCGTTCGACAGATCCGGGATCTTGCCGGCAAGATAGTCCCGCAGCGGCCCCGGCGGAACCCTTGCCGCGCGCCGCTGGCGGCGCCAGCAGAACAGCATCGGCCCGGGGGGTTGCATCACAGCGTGCCCTTGGCGGCCAGCCGGGAGCGCAGATTCTTCTGCATCGTTCCGATTACCGCGAAGGCATCCTTCAGGTGCGCGCGCTCCAGCGCCGAGAGCGTTTTTGGCGGGATGTGGTTGTCGGGTGCTTCGCCCGCCTTCACCTGGTCCACCTGGTGGCGTGCACGCAGCGTGAACAGGGTCTCGTAGGCGTCACACAGGTTCTCGCCCGCGTCCCGCGTGATCACGCCCGCGTGTACGGCGCCGGCGAGACGGTCGAGGGTGTGCATTCCCGCAAGCCCGCCCTGGAAGGCGTACACCTGGGCCAGACTGGAGATCAGCAGCAGGCCCTGTTTTTTCACGTCCAGGGTATCCGCCTGCTCCCCGGAGGGCACCAGCACCAGTTGCCGGAAGAAGCCGAGCGGCGGCGAGCGCCGCAGCGCGTTGCGGGCCATCTGGGCGAGAAAGGGCGGTTGTCCCCGGACCCGGGTCAGCGCCTCGGAGCGCAACGGGTCGAACAGGCCGGCGTCGCCGTGGATGACACGAAGGTCGAAATAGTGGGCGGCGAGCATCGCCCGCTTCATGTCCGGGGTGTAGGTGACCCGGCTGAACTCCTTTTGCCAGCCGCTGACGCTGCGCCGCCATTCGGCGTTGGCGGGCGTGACGTTGCCCGGACAGTGCGGCAGCCCGCACGCGTCCAGCCCGTCGGTGACGAATTCCGCCAGCCGGGCGAAGTAGGCATCGACTGCCTCGTCCTTCGAGTCCGCATGGATCAGGGCGTTGTCCTGATCGGTGTGCACCGACTGCTCCCGGCGCCCCTGGGACCCGCAAGCGAGCCAGGCATAGGGCACCGGCGACGGTCCGAGCTGGGCCTCGGCCAGCTTCAGCAGCCGTCGCGTGATGGCGTCGATCACCGCGGTGACCGCCTGGCCAAGATGAAACGCGGTGGCACCGGACTGGACCAGCTGGATCTGCAGTTCCGGCAGCGACCCGGCGACCTGGCTCAGCGCCTCGACGGACTCGCAGCGCCGGATGTCGCGAACCAGGTACACCGCATTGGTACCCTGGTGGCGGATCAGATCAGTGGTCGAAATCAGTCCCACCGGCTGCTGGCCGGACATCACCGGGAGGTGGTGGATGTCCTGGCGGGACATCATCAGCAGCGCCTCGAAGGCCGGTGTCTCGCGCGTGACCGTCTGCAGGCGGCTGCTCATGATGTTGCCGACCGGTTCCTGCCGCGAACGGCCCGCGGCCAGGCAGCGTTTGCGCAGGGCGTGATCGGTGACGATGCCCACCAGTTCGTCGCCGGACATTATGATCAGCGCCGATACCTCCTGCTCCGTCATGCGCTCGGCGGCGTCCCGGATCGTCGACTCGGGGGGGATGGTGACCGGGGGGCGCGTGACCAGCTCGCCTACCGATACCGTCAGCACTCCGTGGCTGCGGTTGCCGCCGGCGCCCAGCGCGGCGCGCGCCTGCTCCATGGGCCGCCGGCTGGCCCGGTCGAAGCGCTCCGCGAATTCGGGGTGCTGCTCGCGCAATTCCCGCGCGCCCGGACCGGGAAGCAGGTAGAACAGCGCATCCTCGACCACCCGGCCCGACACCGGGTTCAGGGGGTCGACGTCTCTTGGCACCGCAAACACGTCGCCCTCCCCGAGCTTGTCCAGCAGTTCGTCCTGGGCATCGCGCAGATCCACCGCGCCGGCCCGGACCAGCCAGAGGTCATCGGCCGCCGATTCTTCCGGCGGGAAGGGTGTGCCGCGGCGCAGGTACCGGACGTTCAGCAGTTTCGGCAAGCGGTCGAGGACAGGCTCCGGTAGCACGGCGTAATCCGGGCTCGTGAGCAGGAAGTCGCGGATTTCCTGAAGTTCGGGTTCCATGCGCCATGGATACCCCACATGGGGGCCACAAGGCAACGCTGCACTGCACCAAAAACGCCGGTAAAACAGTTCCTTAACGCCAATTCCGGCGGCCGGGCGGTGGGCCCGCTGCGCTTGGCCCTCCCTGCGGAGGATCACCGGTGAACGGAGCCTGCGGGCGAACAGGGCGATCGTCGCGTGGGCAAAACGAAGGGTGCCCACCGCAGGTTGCCGCAGCCAGCGGTGCCGTCGTGCAAAGAAAAGGCCCGCCTTGCGGCGGGCCTCAATGAGGCGGGCGTAATCACCATCGCGATACGCGCCTCCTCGGGAGATCGGAGCGGTCACGGGTTGCCGCGATCGTTCGGTCTCCCCGCCCATCGCCCGCGAGCGCGGGAGACGGGCTTGTGATCGCGCTCGGCGCGATCCTTGTGCGTCAGCTCGTGCCCACGCGTGGTACCCGCACGTCCTCGACCAGGTGCTGGATGTGCTCCGGCGGCTCCTTCGTGATCTTCATCACCAGGAATGCCACGATGAAGTTCAGGATCGCGCCGACCACGCCGAAGCCGGTCGGGTTGATGCCCAGCAGCCAGTACTCGGCGGTATCCGGGAACATGTTGGTGCCCGGCAGGAAGAACCACCCCTTGAACAGGAAGATGTAGAGCAGGGTGCTGCCAAGGCCCACCAGCATGCCGGCGATCGCCCCTTCCCGGTTCATCTTTTTCAGGAAGATGCCCATCATCAGCACCGGGAACAGGCTGGCTGCCGCCAGACCGAAGGCCAGTGCGACCACCTCGGCCGCGAACCCGGGTGGATTCAGTCCGAGATATCCGGCCAGCAGGATGGCCGCCGCCATCGCGATCCGTCCCGAGAGCAGTTCGGCCCGCTCCGATATCCCGGGTGTGATCACCCCCTTCATCAGGTCATGGGATATCGACGACGAGATCGCGAGCAACAGGCCTGCCGCGGTCGACAGGGCTGCCGCAATACCTCCCGCCGCGACCAGCGCGATCACCCAGTTCGGCAGGTTGGCGATCTGCGGGTTGGCGAGCACCATGATGTCGCGGTCGATCGTGGTGAACTCGTTGCCTTCCCAGCCCCATTCCTCGCGGGCCATCTCCGCGAATTCCTCGTTCTGGTCATTGTAGTACTGGAGCCGGCCGTCCTCATTCTTGTCCTCAAACGCCAGCAGACCGGTGCGCTCCCAGCGCAGCATCCAGTCCGGCCGTTCCTCGATCAGCACGTTGCCCTGCGGATCGCCGACCGGGCCCGGCTGCACGGTGTTGATGAAGTTGTACATCGCCATCGCGCCCACGGCGGGGGCCGTGGTGTACAGGATGCCGATGAAGAGCAGTGCGAAGCCGGCGGACTTGCGGGCGTCACGCACGCGCGGCACGGTGAAGAAGCGGATGATCACGTGCGGAAGGCCCGCGGTGCCGATCATCAGCGCCAGTGTCAGCAGGAACATGTTCAGCAGGGACATGCCGGTGATGGAGGTGTAGGCGGCGAAGCCCAGATCCATCAGCGTCTGGTCCAGTGCCTGCAGCAGCTGGGTGTCCTCGCCGATCAGCGTCGAGCCCAGGCCGATCTGCGGGAAGGCGTGCCCGGTCAGCGTCAGCGAGATGAAGACCGCGGGCACGGTGTAGGCGAAGATCATGATCACGTACTGCGCGATCTGCGTGTAGGTGATGCCCTTCATCCCGCCGAACACCGCGTAGATGAACACCACCACCATGCCCGACAGCAGGCCGATGGCGAGGTCCATCTCGAGGATGTTCGAGAACGCGATCCCGACGCCGCGCATCTGCCCGATCACGTAGGTGATCGAGATCACCAGCAGGCTGATCACCGCGACGATGCGCGCGGTCTTCGAGTAGAAGCGGTCGCCGATGAACTCGGGCACGGTGAACTTCCCGAACTTGCGCAGATAGGGCGCAAGCAGCAGGGCCATCAGCACGTAGCCGCCGGTCCAGCCCATCAGATAGGCGCCCCCGGTGAAGCCGAGGAAGGCGATCAGGCCCGCCATCGAGATGAAGCTGGCCGCGGACATCCAGTCGGCCGCGGTGGCCATGCCGTTGAGGATCGGGTTGACGCCCTTGCCGGCGACGTAGAACTCGCTGGTGCTGCCGGCCCGTGCCCAGATCGCGATCCCGATGTAGAGCACGAAGGTCGCACCAACGACCAGAAAACTCAGTGTTTGAAGGTCCATGGCGTTGTTATTCCTCGTGTACGTCGAACTTGCGGTCCAGGGCGTTCATGCGCCAGGCGTAGAAGAAGATCAGCACGATGAAGGTGTATATCGAGCCCTGCTGGGCGAACCAGAAGCCCAGGGGGTAACCTCCGATGCTGAAGGTGTTCAGCGGCTGGGCGAGCAGGATGCCGAGCCCGAAGGACACGACAAACCAGATCGTCAGAAGTACCGCCAGCAGCCGCAGATTGGCCTTCCAGTAGGCGGCTCTGCTTTCCTCTAGTGTCATGGGAATGTCTCCGTGGTGTTGGTTTTGAAGTTTTCCTCCGACACGCGGTCAGAGCTGGTACTGAACCGCAAGCTGACCCTGCAGCTTGCGGGCCTGCCGGAAGGCCTCTTTCAGTACCCTGGCCTCCAGGGTGCCGAGTTCCTCCGGTCGGATCCGGTTGCTGTCCTCGCGCTCCGCATCCAGCGCCTTCTGCTGGCTGCGCAGCCGCAGCATCTGCAGGTAGCGCAGCGCGGCGTGGTAGTCGCGGGCGTCGTTTTCGCGCATCACCTCCGCCGACACGGCCTGTTCCATGCGCTCGTGGGTCCGTGTCGCGGGCAGTTCGGCGGCCAGCGCGATCACCCGGGCTCCGTCGACGAAAGGCGTCAGGCCCTGCAGCTTGACGTTGATGCCGTCGGCGCCGCTGCGGATCTCGCCGAACAGTCCGAGCGGCGGGCGGAAATTCATCTGGTTGGCCGCCATCTGGCGCCGGAAGCGGCTGTTGAAGGCGGTCTTTTTCAGCATCTGCGAGCGCAGGGCCTCCACCGGCTCGCGGTCGCCGTCGATCGCGCGCAGGTCGAAGAAGATCGAACTCTTCAGCAGGTGTTCCGGCGTCCCCTGGTCGATCCAGCGCGCGAAGCGCCGCTCCCACTCGGGGCCGCTGAGGCAGCAATCCGGGTTGCCCGCCATCACGTCGCCCGGGCATAGATCGAAGCCGCACTCGTCCAGGGCCCGGTTCACCGCCTGCGCGTAGGGCAGCAGGCGTTCGCGCACCGCGTCTTCCTGCCCCTTGTCGCAGCGGAAGAGGATGCCGTTGTCCTGGTCCGTCTTCAGCGCCTGCTCCTCGCGGGCCTGGGACCCGAACGCCAGCCAGGTGAAGTCGATGCCGTCGATGTCGTATTCCTGCCGGATCAGCGCCAGCACCCGCCGGGTCGCGTGGTCGTTGATGCGGGTGATCAGGCGGAGGATCTGGTCGGCCTCGGCGCCCTGGCTGATGACCGCGCCGATCATGCGCGGCACCTCACGCAGGTGGCCGGCAATCGTGGCGACGGTCTCCGCGCGCAGGATCCCCCGCACCAGCCGGTCCAGGGTCAGCGGGTGCGAGGTCAGCAGGTCACGCTCGCCGAGCACCCCGACCAGGCGCCCGTCGGAGACGACGCAGATGTGCTTCATCCCGTGCTCGGCCATGGTCTCAATGCCCTCGAAACCCGGGGCCGAGTCCGGCAACGCAATGGGATCCGGGGTCATCACCTGACGCAGCGCGGTGTCGAGTGGCACCTCCTCGAGAGCGACGCGGCCGAGAAGGTCGGTCATCGTGAAGATGCCGACCGGCCGCTGGTCGTCGTCGACGGCAACGATGGAGCCGACCCGTGCATCGCGCATCGCGGTTAGCGCCTCGCGCAACGGTGCCTTTGCTGCGCAGGTGACGGGTTCGCGGGCGATACGGGCCCCCAGGGGGGTGTTCAGCTGGCCGCTGCCGCCGCCGCCGAGGTTGCGGGTCAGCAGCCCCTGGTGCACGCGCTCCAGCAGGCTTGCCAGGCGCCGGGAGCAGAAATCGCTGAACACCTGCGACCGGGCACGCAGGCGGTCGAAATCCTCGACCGACAGCTCCAGACAGATGGTGTCCTCGAGTGCGCGATGCACCGTATGCACCGGCCGCCGACCCAGCAACGCGCCGATCGGGAAGGATTCTCCGGGCACCAGCTCCCAGGCCTTGCCGGAGATCTGCTCGTCTTCGCTCGGGGTCTCGCCGCGGACGCGACCCTGGCGGATGATGAAGAAGCGCTGCGCGGGCCCGCTGTCCGGATCGGTGATGCGCTCACCGCTGGCGTAGAACCGCGTCTCGAGCCGGGGCAGCAGGAACTCCAGCGCGTCCGGTTCGATCTGATCGAACGGGGCGTGCATATTCAGGAATTCCCGGGTTGTGTCGAGCGCGTCGGCCATTGGCTTCCGGGGGGTCATCGCATCGTTCCGGTCGCTCAGCAAGAATCAAGCCACGGCTCGTGACCGAACGGGTACAAGGGGTTGCCACTGGGTGGGCATGACCGGCCCCGGTCGAACGTTACCTCAGGTAACAGCCGCTGTTACGCAACGTAACGCCGGATCGCCGCGCGGCGCCGCCCGCACCCGCGCTCAGGTCCGCGGCAGGTTTTCGCGCTGGCGCCGCTCCCACAGGGTCTTGCGGCTGATGCCGAGCGCGCGCGCCAGCTCCGTCTCGTTCATGCGGTGCTGGTTCTCGATCACGAAGCGTCGGAAATACGCGTTCAGGGTCGCGCTGCGGGAGCGGGCCTCGGCCTCCGCCGCCGCGGGGGCGAGCCCGAGGTGTTCCCAGTCGATGCGGTTGTCCTCGGACAGGACCACCGCGCGCTCGAGCGCGTTCTTCAGTTCGCGGACGTTCCCCGGCCAGTCGTAGGCGTGCATGCGCCGCCGTGTGTCCGCATCCAGTGTCAGGCCCGTCGTGCCGAAGCGCTGTCCCAGTTCAAGGAGGAAATGGTCGACGAGCCGGTCCATGTCCTCCCGGCGTTCCCGCAACGGCGGGATGCGCAGTTCGAGCACCCGCAGCCGGTAGTAGAGGTCGGCGCGGAATTCGCCGGTGTCGATCATCGCCTCCAGGTCCCGGTGCGTCGCCGCCAGCAGGCGCACGTCGACCCGCCTGGCCTGGTTGGCGCCCACCGGCCGGATCTCGCCCTCCTGCAGCACGCGCAGCAGCCGGGCCTGGGCCGCGGGCGCCAGTTCCCCGATCTCGTCGAGGAACAGCACGCCGCCGTGGGCCGATTCGATCAGGCCGGTGCGCGCCTTGACCGCACCCGTGTACGCACCCTGGGCGTGGCCGAAGAGTTCCGCCTCGACCAGGCCCTCGGGGATCGACGCGCAGTTGACCGGGACGAAGGGCTGGCCGGCGCGCGGGCTCAGGGCGTGGATCGCGCGGGCCGCGACCTCCTTGCCGGTCCCCGATTCGCCCCGGATCAGCACCGTGGAATCGGCAGCGGCGACCTTGCGGATCTGCTGGCGCAGCGTGGCGATCGCCGGCGACTCGCCGATCAGTCCCTGCTCCTCGCCGACAGCGACTCCGGGCGCTGGCGGATGCCGGTGGTGGGCACTGCTGCGCAGAGCGGCGCGCAGGGTCAGCAGCAGCGCATCGTGATCGAAGGGCTTGGCGATGTAATCGATCGCCCCGGACTTCATTGCCTCGACGGCCGAAGCGACCGAGGCGTAGCTGGTCATGATCACGGTCGGCAGCCGCGGGTATTCCCCGATCAGGGCGGTGCCCTCGCCGTCGGGCAGGCGCAGGTCGGCCAGCAGCAGATCGAAGTCGGTGCGCCGCGTCTGTTCACGCGCGCTGGAGAGATCCTCGGCGAGGGCAACCTCGAAGCCCTGGTGTTCCAGGAACCGGCGCACGGCGCGCCGGATCGCTGCTTCGTCGTCGACCAGAAGGATTCGTGTCATGCCTGTCTGCCGGTCGGTAAGGTCAGGATGAACTGGGCGCCGCCCTCGGCTGCGTTCATGGCCACTAGGCTACCACCATGATCCTGCACGATGCTGTAGGCGACAGGCAGTCCGAGGCCGGTGCCCTGGCCCGCGGGTTTGGTCGTGAAGAAGGGTTCGAACAGGCGGTCCAGCGTGGCGGAGGCAATCCCGGGTCCCGCATCGTGGATGGTGATGCGCACCTTCGCGCCGCTCCGCCGTGCCTGGATGCGGATCGTCGCGCCGGGCGGCGAGGCCTGCTCGGCGTTGGTCAGCAGGTTGATGAACACCTGCAGCAGCTTCGGCCGCGCACCCAGCAGCGTCTCGCCCTCCAGTCCGTCCAGCGCGTAGCGGATGTCCTTGCGCCCCGCGAGGCGGGTCAGGCGGATCGCCTCGTCCACCAGTTCGGCGAGTTTGACCGGCTCGAAGCGGTTGCGCGGCGGTGTGTCCGAGTGAGCGAAGGCGACGAGCGACTGCACGATGGTATTGATGCGCCGCGTCTGGGCGATGATGTCATCGGCGATGTCGCGGATCTCGTCGGGGTCGTCCTCCAGGGGCAGGGTCTGCGCGAGCGAGGCGATGCCCGCCAGCGGGTTGCCGATCTCGTGCGCGACACCCGCCGCAAAACGGCCGATGGAGGCGAGCCGGTCGCCATGGGCCACTTCGTTCTCCAGCTGCACCCGGGCGGTGACATCCTCGATCAGGATCACGTAGCCCTCCCGATGCCCCGCGGTGACCGCCACCGAGGACTTGTGCAGGTTCAGCCGCCGCGGGCCGTGGCGGGTGTCGAGGTTCAGTTTGTAGAGCTGGCGGTCCGCGCTGTCGAGGAACGCCTGCAGCAGTCCGCCCCAGGGCCGCTCCAGTCGCTCGACGAGCTGGCCGACCGCGCCATCCGACCGGATGCCCGTGAGCTCGGTCAGCGCCTGATTCCAGCCGGTGATCTCGCCGCCCGGCGTCAGGCTGCAAACACCGAGCGGCAGTTCGTGCAGGATCTGCCGGTGAAACCGCCGCAGGGCATCGAGTTCGGCGGCAAGCCCGGTCAGGGGCAGGCGGGCGGCCTCGAGCTGCTGTTCGATCCGGCGCAGGCTCTCGCCGAGGCTCGAACGGCCGGCGGCATCCAGGCGCAGGTGCTGATCCACGATCATCCGTGCCAGCACCGGGCCGAGCAGGCCCGATAGGTTGCGCTCGATGCGCTCGCGCAGCCGCCGCAGATCGCGGCGCGACCGCGTGTGCCGCGGCAGACCGAGGTCATCCAGTGCCCGCTGCACTTCGTGCCGGGCGGGCATGCTGCCGAGCGTGGCCGCCAGCTCCGCCTCCATCTCGGGCACGTCGCGCGCCAGCGGCAGGTCGATGGTGGTGTAGATCGGCTCGCGCGGGCAGCAGAGCTGGCCGGCCTCGACCTCCTGCTCGTTGGGCCGGGACAGCAGCGAACCGAGGATGAACAGCACGGTATTGGCCCCGAGGCTGACCGTAAGCGCAAAGGTCCAGGTGTCGAGCCCGCCACCGGCGGCCAGCTCCTGCAGGCGGGGCGCCTGCGGCCAGATGCCGGCATTGCCGAGCAGGGGCGTGACCAGGCTGAAGAACCAGCCGGTGATGCCCCCGGCAAGCCCGAGCAGAAAGCCGACGCGGGTCGCCCGGGGCCACAAGAGCAGTCCGAAGAGGCCGGGGAGGAACTGGGCGACGGCGGCGAAGGAGATCAGGCCGAGCTGTGCCAGCCCCTCGATTACCTGCAGCAGGCCGAAGAAGCCGTAGCCAAGGGCGATGATCAGCACGATCCAGATGCGCCGCCCCCACAGCAGGTTGCGGTACAGGTTCGCCGGCATGCCCTGGCGTTCCCGGAGACTGGCGGGCGGGGAGAGATAGTTCATGCCCATGTTGGCCAGCGCCAGCGTCGTGACGATCATCATCGCGCTCGCCGCAGACAGCCCGCCAATGAAGATCAGCAGCGCCAGCGTCGGGGACTCGAGCCAGGCGGCCAGTCCAAGGGCGTAATAGTTGGTCTGCTGGGTGAGGTCGGCCGCCTGACCGGCCCAGTAGAGCAGCGGCATCGGCAGATTCAGCAGCAGAAGGAACAGCGGGAAGCCCCACGCGGCGCGGTTCAGGGCCTCGGGGTTGATGTTCTCCGTGAACAGCATGTGAAACTGCCGTGGCAGCAGGAAGGCGGCGGCGAAGGCCAGCACCATCAGGCTGGTCCAGCCACCCTCGAGCACCGGCTGGTACAGCGCGGTAACCGCCTCGGGATGCGACTCGAGCCAGGCGTCCAG
>PWRV01000302.1 GCA_003563455.1 Thioalkalivibrio sp. | reverse complement strand
GCGCTCGGCACGCCGCTCGGCGACTGGCGCAACGAGGGCTTCTTCCAGCGCCGGATGACCGTGCAGTGGGAGCTTCCCGGGCAGCTCGTGCCGCTGACCTTCCAGGTGCTCGAGGAGCGCGACGCCTACGAGGCCCAGATGGAACGCTATCGGCGCACCCTCTGGGGCGCGCTGGGCCTGCTCACGGTCCTGCTGATCTCGGGGCAGGCACTGGCCCTGGGTCTGTGGGGACTGCGCCCGCTGCGGCGCGTGCGGGCCGATCTGGACGCGCTGCGTCAGGGCGAGCACCGGCGGCTCGGGGGCCCGTACCCGCGCGAAATCCAGACCCTGACCGACAGCATCAACGCGCTGCTGGAATTCGAGCGGGCCCGCCTGGAGCGGCAGCAGCACGCGCTGGCGGACCTCGCGCACAGCCTCAAGACCCCCCTGTCGGCGCTGCGCCTCGGGATCGAGGGCGAACCGTCCGAACGCCGCGAGTTGCTGCTGCAGGTCGAGCGCATGCAGGGGATGATCCAGCACGAACTGAATCAGGCGCAGCGCCTCGGCCCGTCGCCGTTTCAGCCGCCGGTGCCGGTGGCACCCGTGATCGAACGCACCGTCTCCGCGTTGCGCCGGGTCGCGGATCAGCACGGGATCGGATTGGCGATGTCGCTGCAGCCCGAGTGCACCCTGCGCATCGAGACCGGGGCATTGTTCGAGCTGCTCGGCAACCTGCTCGACAACGCGATCCGGCACGCCGCCAGCCAGGTGCGGGTCGGCCTGGCCTGTTCGGGCGGGTATCTCGAACTGACCGTGGACGACGACGGGCCGGGCATCGACGCGGCCGACCGGGAGGCGGTGCTGCAGCGGGGCACGCGCCGCGACACGCGCCCGGGCGGTCAGGGCCTCGGGCTGCACATCGTGCACACGCTGGTGCGCGACCACGGTGGCGAACTGCACATCGAGCAGGCGCCGGGGCTGGGCGGGGCGCGCGTGCGGATGGTGTTTACGCAGTCTTGACCGGCTTCGCGGCGCTCGGACGGGGACAGATTTGAAATCTGTCCCTGTCTGAGCGCAGTGGTTGGTGTTGTGCTTGCATCGGGCGACGGCCCCCTCCCCAGCCCTCCCCCGCAAGCGGGGGAGGGAGCCTTCTCCCCTCTCCCGCTTGCGGGAGAGGGGCCGGGGGTGAGGGCCGGGCGCCGGGAGCGGATTTCGAACCGCCGCTTGCGGGCCCGAAGGGCGGAGGGCAGGATGCCCGGAGTAACGGGGCCGGGGGTGAGGGCCGGGGGTGAGGGCCGACGATGAGGGCCGCCCCGCCCTCAGAGCAGAAACGGCTCCAGCGGCAACGCGGGCTCGCGGTCGAGAAGACGGTCGCGTACCAGGCCGGCGGACCCGCAGGCGAAGGTCCAGCCGAGGTGGCCGGCGCCGGTGTTGAGATACAGCCCGGGCACCGGCGTCGGGCCGAGGATCGGGGTGCCGCGCGCGCTCATCGGTCGCAGACCGGTCCAGGGCTCCATGGTGTCGGGGTCGACGTGTTCCGGGAGTCCCGTCAGGGTGCGGCGGCACTGCGCGAGCACGTTCTCGGCCCGGGAGGCGTTCATGCGCAGATCCGCGCCGGTGAACTCGGCCGTCCCGGCCAGCCGGAGCCGGTTGCCCAGCGGGGTCAGCACCACCTTGTTCGCATCGTCGATAATCGGCAACCGCGGCCGCCAGGCGTCGTCGAGCGCCAGGGTCAGCGAGTAGCCCTTGACCGGTGCCACCGGGAGTCGGATCCCCAGCCTGCGCAGCAGCCCGGGCGCGGCGAAGCCGCTGGCGAGGACGACCGCGTCGGCCGCCATCGGCCCGCGGGAGGTCTCGACCCCGTTGATCCGGCCCCGGAACAGCCTCCAGCCGGTGACCGTGGTATTCGGCAGCCACCGCAGGCCGTCGCGTTCGGCGGCTGCGGCCAGTTCGCGGGTGAACCGCGCCGCGTTGCCGATCGCGTCGTCCGGAAAGAACAATGCCCCGCACAGACGGTGCGCGATCGGTTCGAGTGCGGGTTCCTCGGCGGCGACCCGGGCTCCGTCCCATTCCTCGAAACGCACGCCGACGTCCGCCATCGCGCGGCTGGCGTGGCGGTTGTTCTCCAGGCTCTGCGGATCCTGGAAGATTTTCAGGATGCCCGACTCGGCAAAGTCGAAGTCGAGCTGCAGTCTTTGTTGCAGCGCCCGCAGTTCGCGCAGCGAGTATTCGGCGAGGCGCGCGTTGACCAGCGTGTTGCGCTCGAAGCGCTCGCGCCGGCTGTTCCACAGGAACTCGAGGCCCCACGGCACGATGCCGGGCAGCGCGCGCGGACGCAGCAGCAACGGGGAATCGGTGCGGCCGATGTAGCGCAGCAGATCCCAGCCGACGCCGGGGGCGTTCCAGGGTTCGGCATGGCTCGCATGCAGCATGCCGCCGTTGGCGGCGCTCGCACCCCGGGCGGGCAGATCGGCGGCGTCCAGCAGCGTCACCGACAGGCCGGCGTCATGCAGCGACCAGGCGGTGGTGGTGCCCGTGACGCCGGCCCCGATCACGATTACGTGCATGGCGGTCAGTCCTCGTTGATTCGCGGTGGCGTGGGGGAACTGTAACGCATGGGGACAGATTTTAAGTCTGTCCCCTTTTGCCTTGCGCTCGCAGCTCGTCCAGCTCGCGTGACAGGCGCTGGATCGAGACCTTTTCCCGGGTCCCGAGTTCCTGGGCGAACACCGACACCCGCAGCTCCTCCACGCGGTAGCG
>PWRV01000156.1 GCA_003563455.1 Thioalkalivibrio sp. | reverse complement strand
TCGCCTGGATCCAGCGCCGGCGCCAGGCACTCCGCATCTGAGGCAAGCGCCGCAGGAGGCCAGCCCCTGGGCGACATTCCCCGGTGCCGAGGTCACCGAGGGCCTCGCCTCCCGCGGTGGCCGTGCGAGCGGCTTCCAGCCGCGATGCCCTTGGGTCACGCCCTGCACGATCGCGGCCGGAGGCCGCTCCTACCGGAGGGCAACCCTCTGAGCGGCCATCCCCGGCTCGGGAGCACCGAGAGGGCTCGCCTCCTACGGGTCTGTCGTAGCGATCAGCCCGGTTCCTCCATCCGGAACCCGATCTTCAGCGTCACCTGCCAGTGCGCGATCTCGCCGTCGGCGATGTGACCGCGCGTCTCGACCACCTGGAACCAGTCGATATTGCGCACGGTCTTCGAAGCGCGGGTGATCGCGTTCCGGATGGCGTCGTCGGGGCCGACGGTCGAGGAACCGGTGAGTTCGATGCTCTTGTACACGTGATCGGTCATGCTGTCCTCCTGCAGGATGGCGGGGCGGCCGCGGATCGGCCGCCCGGTTTCCCGAAGTCTAGTGCGCGAGAATCGACAGCGCCCCAAGACCCTGCCACGATTCGACTTGTCTTTTTACCATGGAACACCCGGAGGTAACCCCATGTACGGATTCAACGTGACCCTGAAGACCACCGTTCCCGAGGCCATCTCGCGCGTCACCGAGGCGCTGTCCGCCGAGGGCTTCGGCGTGCTGACCGAGATCGACGTCGCTGGCACCCTGAAGAAGAAGCTCGACATCGACCGCCGCCCCTACCACATCCTCGGGGCCTGCAACCCGAAGCTGGCCAACCAGGCCCTGGAAGCGGATCCGGACATCGGCCTGCTCCTGCCCTGCAATGTAGTGGTGCGCGAGGAGGAAGATGGCTCCGTCAACGTGGGCTTCATGGATCCGGCCGCCGTGATGAGCCTGGTGGACGAGGAAGGCGTGGAGACGCTCGCCAACGATGTCCGCTCGCGTCTGGAACGCGTCCGTGACCAGCTGCTGGCCGTCTGAGACGGCGGCCGAGGCATTTCTCGTATCATCCATTGACCATGGAACCAGACGATCAGCGGGGGACAGGCAGATGGCGGATCTCTTCAGCGAAGAATGGATGCAGAGCTTCAAGGAACAGTGGAACGCGGAGCCCGAACTCTCGGATGCACTGGCGAAGATCAACTTCAACAGCGTGATCGGCTACGGCTTTCCGGGAGAGGACCAGCCGCGCGGAGTCATCACCATCGAGGACGGCAAGGCCACCAGCGCCGGCGCCTACGCCGGCGAGAAGCTGAACTGGGACCTGCGCGCGAGCGAGGACCAGTGGAGCAAGTGGATGGCCAAACCCCCGGGCATGATGGGGCTGGGCACCGCCTTCACCACCGGCAAGATCAAGTTCGTCGTCGGTGACTACAAGGGGATGCTGAAGGATCCCCGCATGGCGGGGCCCTTCATCAAGAGCTTCTCGGTGATGGGCCGCGCCTGAGCGCGGCCCTCTGGCGCCCCCTGCAGGAGGCGAGCCCTCTCGCCGATCCGGCGCCGGGAAAAATCGGCCAGAGGCTGGCCTCCTGCAGCGTTTGTCCCGGCCCGCTGCAGGAGGCGAGCGGGCTCGCGAACGCGCCGCAGGCACGCCAGACGCCGGGGCCAACCGAACGCCCATTCGCGTCCAAGGCACGTTCCCACACGGTCGCCTCGACCCCCTGGGCGCCTTTCCCCAGCACGCCCATTCGCGTCCAAGGCACGCTCCCACACGGTCACCTCGGCCCCCTGGGCGCCCTTCCCCAGCACGCCCATTCCGCGGTGCAAGGCACACTCCCACACCGCCGCCTCGGTCCCCTGGACGCCCTTCCCCAGCGTTCGCCCCGGGTGGCGTGGGCGCGTTACTCTTCGCGCGACGGTTGCGCGGGTTTCTGGGCGGGTCGCTTCGGGGCGTATTCGAGCCAGACCTCGCGGCTCAGCTTGATCCCGAGGAGCAGCCACGGCACCGCGTGCAGCACCAGATCGAAGATGTCCAGTGGCCGGGTGAGCTCACCCTGGAACAGCCAGCGGATCTTCTCGACGATGTGAGGTTCCGGCACCCACGGAGAGAGTCCCAGCGTGGCGACCAGCAACACGAACAGCCAGACGGGCGTGCGATCGATCCAGGCGATAATCTTGTTCATGAGTAAAGTCTAACTTACTTGAATAGCTGATGAGCAAATCCGTAGGGCCGAAGCAGCGAAATGGATCCGACGGCCCGAACCAGCCAACGGTGCGCGTTCTGAAGCTCAGCGAAACGGGGCCGATCGCGATCGGGGGTGGTGCCGGTAGGCCTCCCGGCCCCATGCTAACTCCCATGGCACTGCGCCACCCCCCGACGACGCAAGCTCCCTCCCCCACCTGTGGGGGAGGGCTGGGGTGGGGGCCCGGCGCCAGGCCCGGCCCTCACCCCCGGCCCTGTTACTCCGGGCATCCTGCCCCCCGCCTTCGGACCCGCCTCCGGACCCGCCTTCGGCGGTTCGAAATCCGCTCCCGGCGCCCCGGGGACAGATTTGCAAATCTGTCCCCAGCCCTTGGGGCACCTGGTCCGCAAGCGGCGGTAGAGGGGAGACCTGCGTGACCTTCAGGCTTGCCCGACCGGGCGCCGCGCAGGGTTCCGGGAGCGACGCAGGCGGCTTGCGGGCTGTCGAATGCCCGGTGTGTCTCGCATCGGCGGGCCGGCTGTTTGCGAGCGTTGGCGGTCTGGATTACCTGCGTTGCGAAGTCTGCG
>PWRV01000323.1 GCA_003563455.1 Thioalkalivibrio sp. | reverse complement strand
GGCGTACATGGGGTCGCTGCGCAGTCGCAGCAGGGCAGGCGCCGGTACCGCGACCAGCACGACGTCGATGCCCCGGTCCCGGGCAAAACCGATCATCGTCTCGAGGTTCTCGCGGGTCTCTGCCGTGTCCACGCGCCGCAACAGGTCGTTGCCCCCGTGAGTGAGGATCAGCAGGTCGGGCCGGTGTTCGTCCAGCAGGCCCGGCAGGCGTTCGACACCGCCGCGCGAGCGCTCTCCCGGGTTTCCGGCGTTGATCACGCGACGTCCGCTGAGCGCCTCCAGGCGGGACGGATAGGAGGACTGCGGCGCCGCGCCCGTGCCGGCAGTGAGGCTGTCTCCGAAGGCGAGGATGACCGCATCCGGCGCCAGCGGCGTCAGCGCCTCGGGCTGCGGCGAGCAGGCGGCGGCCAGAAGCAGCGCGCAGGCCAGTCCGATCGTACGCGTAATGCCCCGGCGTATTCGGTACCGCCCCCGGGATCCTGCCTCGCATCGGTCCATCCCGACTCCCCGCTGCTGCTCGAGTCCCATTATGGCATCCGGAATCGGCGGCAGCCCGGTACCCGGGCCGGGTCGCGGAATTGACCCTTGCACGCGGTCGTGGCAGTTTGAGCAGCCGCGACCCGGAGTCCCGCGCCGCTGCCGGGTGCGTCCGGTCACCTGAAGTCCAGGCCTTATAAAGCGCCACCTGCAAAGGAACCCACGCATGAAGCTTCGCAGCCTTGTCCTTGCCGCCGCCGCCCTACTGCCCCTGAATGCCCTTGCCGTTGAACCCAATATCCAGCCGGGTGAATGGGAACTCAATTCCGTGACAACCTTCCCCGGAACCCCGATGCCCGAGCAGCGGGAGTCCTCGCGCGAATGCGTGACCGCAGAAGACCTGGCCGACGGGCTTGCCTTCGACGTCGACGTCGAGGGTTGCGAGATCACGGACATGGATATGCGTGAAGACGGCATGACCTACTCGATGAGCTGCCAGGACGATGAGGGCTTCGAGATGACCATGGATGCCGAGCTTCTGTTCATGGGCGACCGGACCGAGGGCACGATGGAGGCCCGGATGCTCACGCCCATGGGACCGATGGAGATGCTCATGGAGCTCGACGGACGCCGCATCGGCGACTGCTGAAGCCGTGCCGGGGCGGGGGGCTACGGTCCGGCCCCGCGCCCGTCACTCCCGGCCGGGAAGCTCCAGCAGCAGCGGGTCCCCTACGCGGATCGTTCCCCCGGTCAGCACACGCAGGCAGACGCCGCTGTTCCTTCCCAGCGCCCGGGCCATGTTTTCCCCGGTCACCTGATTGATGTAACCGCAGGGCGGCCGGGGTTTCCAGTACTCGAAGTCCGCTGTGCCGATCCGGAAGCGCCGCCCCTCCAGATCCCGGGTGCGGATGCCGGAAACGACCAGGTTGCGCCGGTGTTCCCCGTGCTCCACCGCGACCGGGACACGCCGTTGCGCGCGCTTGAGGTCGTGCTCCGAGATCAGGGTGACCTCGCAGCTCTCCACCGGATGCCAGTGCCCGGTGCCCAGGGAGTAGCGGTCACCGGCGAGACCCTTGCCGGCGATGGCCTGCACCGATGCCGGTGACTGCATCGGTGCCCCGGCCCCGGGGCTGATGAAGATCGCGATCAGGCGCGGCGCGGGAGCCGTTCTGCGGAACCGCTGCCGCAGCCAGACCCAGGGCAGCAGCAAGGTCGAGGCCATCAGTACCGGTAGCCGAAGGTCTCCTCGAAACGTACCGCGAAGCCATCGGCGTCAAAGCGGTGGTTCTGGGTGCCGGGGCTCGCGATCTTGATCGACCCGAGCAGCGAGGCGATGCGGCCGGTGGTCTCCCAGTCCATGCCGCGTTCGAGCCCGAACAGCAGGCCGGCGCGGAAGGCGTCGCCGCAGCCGGTCGGGTCGACCACCGCTTCGGGCGTCACCACCGGGATATCGATGCGGCGACCGCCGGTGTAGATCTGCGATCCCTCGCCGCCGCGGGTCACGATCATCGCTTCGACCCGTTCCGCCATCTGCTCGAGGCTCAGCCCGGTGCGCTCGGCGGTCAGCTGGGCCTCGTAGTCGTTGAACGCGGCGTAGGTGGCCTGTTCGAGGAACCGGTTGAGGTCCTCTGCGTTGAACATCGGCAGGCCCTGGCCCACGTCGAAGATGAACGGGATGCCTGCCCGCTCGAACTGCTCGGCGTGCTGGATCATGCCGTCGCGGCCGTCCGGCGCGACGATGCCCACGCGGATGCCGAGGCTCGCCGCTTCGTCCACGCGGTTGTAGTGCGAGAAATTCATCGCTCCCGGGTGGAAGGCGGTGATCTGGTTGTCGTCCTGGTCGGTGGTGATGAAGGCCTGGCCCGTGAAGCTGCCCTCCACCGTGCGCACGTGGCGGGAGTCGATGCCCTGCTGCTCCAGCCACTCGGCGTAGATGCCGAAGTCGGCACCCACGGTGGCCATCGGGACCGGGTCACCTCCGAGGAGCTTCAGGTTGTAGGCCATGTTGCCCGCGCAGCCCCCGAACTCGCGACGCATCTCGGGGACCAGAAAGGAGACGTTCAGGATGTGCACCTTGTCGGGCAGGATGTGATGCCGGAAACGGTCGGGAAAGACCATGATGGTGTCGAAGGCGAGGGAACCGCAGATCAGGGCGGGCATAGGCATTCCTTTGATTGGACGTGGAAAAGAACGGCGCCACGGCAGTCGCGGCCGGGCGCCAGGGTCCGCATAGCCTAAGGATTTGCCCGGTCGGTCACAAATGCCGGTGCCGTTTCGTGAT
>PWRV01000077.1 GCA_003563455.1 Thioalkalivibrio sp. | reverse complement strand
TGTTCCAGCGGTTTCGTGTCCATCTCCGCCGGATCCATCGGGAAGATCCGGCTCAGGAAGCCCTGGTCGGGATCGAAATTGATCAGACCGCGTAAATAATAGGCGTAGTCGAGGCTCGGGTGGCGGGGGTTCAGCTGCACGAAACGGTCGACTGCAGCCAGCGCCGCCTCGGTTTCGCCAGCCTTGTAATACGCGTAGGGAATCTCGATCTGCGCCTGCTGCGCAAAGCGTCCGAAGGGGAAGCGGGCCTCGAGCAGTTCGTAGTATTCGACCGCCTGCTGGTAGTTCCCGGAATCCAGGGCAGCCTTCGCCTCCCCGTACAACTGGCTCGCCGACCAGTCCGCCGTCGGATCCTCACGCAAGGCCGCGCAGCCGGACACGGTTAAGATGACGGCCACAACGATCAACCAGCGAACTACCGACACGGTGGAGCCTCGAGAACAATGCATCAGGCCTGGATTCTACATCAATGCGGCCGCGCGCCGCGTGGCGGCAATGGCCGGTACTGAATCGCGGTCCGTCGTGCTGCCGCAGGAGCTGGCGGGCCAGCGCCTCGATGCAGCGCTTGCGCGCGTCTTCGCTGAATACTCCCGCAGCCAGTTGAGCCAATGGCTTCGGGAGGGGACGCTGACGGTCGACGGCGGTCAGCCGAAGCCGAAGACCGCCGTGCGGGGCGGAGAGGAGGTCTGTCTGATGGTCCCGTCGGTCCCCGAGTCCGCCTCGCGCGCGGAGGCCATCGATCTAGACGTGGTCTACGCGGATGCGGCGATCATCGTGGTCAACAAGCCGGCCGGTCTCGTGGTGCATCCGGCGGCCGGGCATCCCTCCGGGACGCTGGTGAACGCACTGCTGCACTATGCTCCGGAACTTGCGGCGCTGCCGCGTGCCGGCATCGTGCATCGTCTGGACCGGGAGACCACGGGTCTGCTGGTGATCGCTCGCACGCCGGCCGCCCGGACCAGCCTGGTGCGCCAGCTCCAGCAGCGCAGCGTGCACCGGGAGTACCGGGCGCTGGTCCGCGGCCTGCCGATCAGCGGCGGCACCATCGACCAGCCGATCGGCCGCCATCCGGTCGACCGCAAGCGCATGGCGGTGGTCAGTGGCGGCAGGCCCGCAGTGTCCCACTATCGCATCCTGAAACGCCTGCGCGCGCATACCCTGGTGGCGGTGCGCCTGGAGACCGGCCGCACCCACCAGATCCGCGTGCACATGGCGCAGGCCGGGTATCCGTTGGTGGGCGATCCGACCTACGGCGGGCGCCCACGGCCGGTGCGCGGCATGACCGAGGCGGCGGCGCAGGCCCTGGCCGCCTTCCGGCGGCAGGCCCTGCACGCTGCCGTTCTGGGTCTGCTGCACCCGGTCACCGGTGCCGAGTGCCGTTTCGAGGCGCCGCTTCCCGCGGACTTTCAGGCCCTGCTTGAGGCACTGGAACGCGACGCGGCGGCGATGGAAGCTTCCGGGGATCGGCGATGAGCGCCGTGCCGCTGATCATTCCCGACTGGCCGCTGCCGGCGAACCTGCGCGCGGTCCAGACCACTCGTGCCGGTGGGGTCAGCACCGGACCCTGGCAGAGTCTCAACCTCGCGCTGCACACGGGCGACGATCCCGGGGCCGTCCAGCGCAACCGGAACCTGCTCGCCGCGGCACTGGAAATGCCGCGGCTGCCGATGTGGCCGACACAGGTGCATGGTACCGCGGTGGTTGATGCGGCGGCGATGACGGGCGCGCTCGAGGCCGATGCGGTGGTCGCCCGGGTTCCGGGCGAGGTCTGCAGCGTGCAGACCGCCGATTGCCTGCCCGTGCTCTTCGCAACGCTCGACGGACGCGAGGTCGCCGCCGCGCACGCGGGCTGGCGCGGCCTGGCCGGCGGGGTACTGGAGGCCACGCTCGACGCCCTTGGGTATCCGCCGACAGCGGTCACCGCCTGGCTCGGTCCCGCGATCGGCCCGGAGGCCTTCGAGGTCGGTCCGGAGGTGCGCGCGGCCTTCGTCGGCCGGGATCCCGAGGCCGCGGGCGCCTTCACGCCGGGCAGAGGCGACCGCTGGTTCGCCGACATCTACCACCTCGCCCGCCTCAGGCTCGAGCGCGCCGGCCTGCGCGAAATCCACGGCGGCGGCCGCTGCACTTACGCCGAGTCCGAGACCTTCTTCTCCTACCGCCGCGACGGCACCTGCGGCCGCATGGCCGCCCTGATCTGGCGGGTCGCCTGAGATTATTCTGTCTGGCCGGGGGTTGCCGGGATTTGGCCGGGGAGTTTTACCGTGACGGTGGGTGCCCGGATGCGGAGCCGGCCTCCCGGTCTGCGGGTGTCGGCAGCAGGGATGCTGCCGTCAAGCCTACAGGGAGGTATTAACGGCGTCCCGCAGACCGGGAGGCCGGCTCCGCATCTCTCAGCCGCGGACAGTCGGCGGGGAGCGGTGGCGGGGCCGCGGACTCTCTCCGTGACGGTTGCACCGGGTATCCTGCCCTGTGCCCCTGGGCCTTGCGTCTGGCAGTTCGAAAGCCCCTCCCGGCGGACCTCTCCCCGCACGCGGGAGAGGGGCGGAGTTACGGGTCAGGAGTCACTCCGGCGTTGGGGCGGCGGATCTGGCGGGCTGGCCGGTGGGCGTCGGCAGCAAGGATGCTGCCGTCGAGCCTACATGGATGTATTCACGGCGTCCCACCGGCCAGCCCGCCAGATCCGCCGCCTGGCACCCTCCGCCGCCTGGCACCCTCCGCCGCCTGGCACCCTCCGCCGCCTGGCACCCTCCGCCGCCTGGC
>PWRV01000071.1 GCA_003563455.1 Thioalkalivibrio sp. | reverse complement strand
CGCGGACCGGCCAGCGAGGCTTCGTCTGGCTCAGCGGGACCCGCGACCTGGGCCGGCGAATCCGGCTGCGTCTCGGGACGGGGCTCCGGGGGCGGCTCTGGCTCTGGCTCTGGCTCTGGCTCTGGCTCTGGCTCTGGCTCTGGCTCTGGCTCGGGTTCTGGCTCGGGTTCTGGCTCGGGTTCTGGCTCGGGTTCTGGCTCGGGTTCTGGCTCGGGTTCTGGCTCGGGCTCGGGCTCGGGCTCGGGTTCATACTCTGGTTCCGCTTCGCGGGCCGCAACGTCGAACGGCTCGGGAGCCGGAACCGCCTCCGGGACTGTCGGGGAAGCCGTGAACTCCCCCAGCTCGACCCAACTGGCCGCCATGCCGCCGCGCCCGAACTCCAGTTCGGGTTCGCCGGCCTGCCATAGCAGAAGCCCGCCGACCGCCGCACCATGAAGGAGCAGGCTCGCCGCGACCCCGGTCGCCAGCCTCGACGGGCGCAGAGAACGCGACGCTGGGATGTCGGTAATCGGCATGGTGCGGTGTCGGCGGCATGGCTACCGACCCTCAGTCGGCACTACCCATCTGGCTCTGCTCGTAGTTCTGCAGACCGATCCGCTCGATCAGCGCGAGATTGGTCTCGAGCCAGTCGACGTGCTCCTCCTCGCTCTCCAGGATGCCCTGCAACAGGTCCCGGGTGACGAAATCCTTTACCTGCTCGCAGTGGGCGATCGCGTCCCGGTACAGCGGGATTGCATCCATCTCCATCGCCAGATCACACTCGAGAATCTCTTTCGTGTTCTCCCCGATCCGCAGCATGTTGAGGTCCTGGAGATTGGGCAGTGCCTCGAGGAACAGGATGCGGTTGATCAGCAAATCTGCATGTTTCATCTCGTCGAGGGATTCGCCGTATTCGTATTCATCCAGCTTCTTCAGCCCCCAGTCACGGAACATGCGGGCGTGCAGAAAATACTGGTTGATGGCCGTCAATTCGTTCTTCAGTGCAAGGTTGAGGTAGCGAACAACTTCTGGATCACCCTTCATGCCGGACTCCTGCAATGTCTGTCTGGAAGCCCCACGGAAACCTGGGGGCACGATGACACCGCGGGCGCGCACTGGAGCGAACCCCGCGGTCGATTCTTCAGTATCATTCCTGCGGTCGAAGTTCCAGAGTCACCGCTGTCTCGCATCGATCCCGCAGCAGACCGAGGGCGCGCTTGCCGCATTTGCCGCACTCCGAGCAGACGCCGAGCCGCAGGCGCAGATCCAGCATGCGAACCCCCGGGGTGGTGGTCGCGAGTTCACGGATATCCCGCTCCCGGACTCCCTTGCAGACACAAATATACATGGGCGAACCAGCGTGTAGTCTAACTCCATTCCATGCTATCGCTAACGCGAATTGTTTTCAACTGCATCATCAGAGCCATCACTCCGACTGGGTGCGGTAGCAATCGGAATATTATGGACTGATAATACGCGGCCGTCAGCGCGGTGATTCTGCACTTGCGCCAACACATGTTCCGCGGAGATCCGCCCATGGAATTCGATCCGCTCCTCCTCTCGCGAATCCAGTTCGCCTTCGTCGTGTCCTTCCACGCGATTTTCCCGGTGTTCACCATTGGACTGGCCACCTATATCGCGTTGCTGGAGGCCATTTCCTACCGCACTCGCGACCCGCACTGGGCGCGGCTTTCGCAATTCTGGATCAAGATCTTCGCGGTGGTATTCGGGATGGGGGTCGTCTCCGGACTCGTGATGGCCTTCCAGTTCGGCACCAACTGGAGCGAGTTCTCGTACCGCAGCGCGAATTTTCTCGGTCCGGTGCTCGCCTACGAGGTCGTGACCGCCTTCTTCCTCGAGGCCGCCTTCCTCGGCGTGCTGCTGTTCGGGCGCAACAAGGTTCCGCCGGGGGTGCACCTCTTTGCCGCGGTAATGGTGGCCGTAGGCACCTTCATCTCGTCCTTCTGGATCCTGTCCGCGAACTCCTGGATGCATACGCCGGCCGGGTTCGAACTGCGCGACGGCATGGTGCACGTGACCAGCTGGCTGGAGGCGATCTTCAACCCCTCCTTCCCCTACCGCTTCGCGCACATGGCGGTCGCCTCGCTGCTGACCGGTGGGTTCGTTGTGGCCGGCGTCTCCGCCTGGTACCTCCTCCGGGGTCATGCGGTCACCGCCAGCCGGCGGGCGCTGAAGATGACCCTGGTGATGCTCGCAATTGCCGCGCCGGCACAGCTGGTGATCGGGGATTTCCACGGACTGAACACCCTCGAGCACCAGCCTGCGAAGGTCGCCGCGATGGAGGGCGCCTGGGAAACGCAGGAAGGCCTGCCGCTGCTGCTGTTCGCGATCCCGGACTCGGCGAATGAGACCAACCACTTCGAAATCGGCATCCCGAAACTGGCGAGCCTGATCCTCACCCACGAACTCGACGGGGAGGTACTCGGCCTCGAGGAGTGGTCCGCCGACGAGCGGCCACCGGTGGGGATCGTCTTCTGGTCATTCCGGGTGATGGTCGGCATCGGCATGGTGATGATCGGCGTGGCCCTCTGGGGCGCCTGGCTGCTCTACCGCGGGCGGGTTCTAGACAGCCCGAGGCTGCTGCGCACATTGACCCTGATGATCCCGCTGCCCTTCGTCGCGGTGCTGGCCGGCTGGTTCGTCACCGAGGTCGGTCGTCAGCCGTACCTGCTCTACGGGTTGATCACCGTACAGGACGGCCTGACACCGAGCCTCACCGGTGGAATGGCGCTGTTCACCCTGATCGGCTACATCGCGGTCTACGCAGTCGTCTTCACCGCCGGCATTTATTATCTGACCCTGATCGTCCGCAAGGGCATGCCCGACGAGCCGGAGGGCGTCCCGGACACGCAGGGACGTCCGAAGCGGCCGCTATCCGCAGCCGATACCCCGCTCGACGAAGCGGCCGAACAGGCCTCGTAGGGAGGACGCGCAATGTACGATTTCACGATTCTGTGGGTGCTGATCATCGGCTTCGGCGTGCTGATGTACGTGCTGACCGACGGCTTCGATCTCGGCGTGGGCATCCTGTTCCCCTTTGCGCGTTCGGAAGAGGACCGGGACATCATGATGAACACGGTGGCTCCGGTCTGGGACGGCAACGAGACCTGGCTGGTGCTGGGCGGAGCCGGATTGCTCGCCGCCTTCCCGCTGGTCTACACGGTCTTTCTGCCGGCGCTGTACATCGGTGTGTTCCTGATGCTCGCGGGCCTGATCTTCCGCGGCGTCGCCTTCGAGTTTCGCTTCAAGTCGGCTCCGGACCGTCGCGGCCCCTGGAATGTGGCCTTCTTCGGCGGCTCGCTGGTGGCGACCTTCGCCCAGGGCGCGGTGGTCGGGACCTTCGTTCAGGGCTTTGCGACCGAGGACTTCCGTTTTGTCGGCGGCCCGTTCGACTGGCTGACACCCTTCACCGTGATGACCGGCCTCGGCATGGTGGCCGGCTACGGCCTGCTCGGCGCAACCTGGCTGCTGCTGAAGACCGATGGCGAGACCCAGCAATGGGCCCGCCGGTGGGCCTATGGCCTGCTGGCCGCACTGATGGTCTTCTTCGTGATCGTGAGCCTGTGGACGCCCCTGGTCGACGACTACGTGCGCAGCCGCTGGTTCGACAACCTGACCTGGCTCTGGGTACTGCCGGTCGGGACGGTGCTGGTTGCGGCAGGCCTGTGGCGCTCGCTGGGTCGTGATAACGACGCGCTGCCCTTCATCTCGACCATTGCGCTTTTCGCGTTCTTCTACGGGGGACTGCTGTTCAGCAAGTGGCCCTACGTGGTGCCGCCCAGCTACACCTTCCAGGATGCCGCCTCCGCACCGGAGAGCCAGCTCTTCCTGCTGATTGGACTGCTCTTCGTGGTGCCCTTCGTGCTGATGTACACGGCCTGGACCTATTACGTCTTCCGCGGCAAGGTGCGCGCGGGCGCGGGGTATCACTGATACGGGCCTCGCCCCCGCCCCCCCGGGCGTTTCTGCGCACGCGGCTGCAACCGCACCGCCGCTGGCTGCAGGTCGCCTGGCTCGCGGGTGCGTCCGCGGGGCTCGCGACCGTTGCGCTGGCCGCGGCGGTGGCCTGGTCGATCCATCTCGCGTTCTTCGGTGAGGGTGAAGTCTGGCCCTGGCTTGGCTTGGCGGTGCTGGCGGTTTTGCTGCGCCACGGGCTGCAGATTCTGCGCGACTGGAGCGGACAGCAGCTCGCCTTTGCGGTCCGCGCCGACCTCAGGGAGGAACTGATCGCTACCGCGACCCGCCTCGGACCCGTGCACCTGAGCCACCGGGGGCACTCCGGATCATGGGCGAGCCGTTATCAGGAACAGGTCGATGCCCTTGCAGGGTATTACGCGCGCTACCTCCCCGCACTGGGCCTGACGGTAGCCGTACCCGGCCTGCTGCTGGCAGCGGCCTTCAGCCAGGATTGGGTTGCAGGTCTGCTGCTGTTGCTTTCCGCACCGCTAATCCCGGTTTTCATGGCGTTGATCGGCATGGGCAGCGAGCAGATCCACCAGGCCCAGCAGGAGCGCCAGAACCGGCTGTCCGGGCACTTCCTCGACCGGCTCCGGGCGCTGGACCTGCTCCGCCGCAGCCTCGCCCTGGAGGCGGCGCGGCATGACGTGGCCAAGGCGGCGGAAGACTACCGGCGGCTGAGCATGCGCGTGCTGCGGATCGCCTTCCTGTCCTCCGCGGTGATGGAGTTCTTCAGCGCGGTCGCCATCGGGCTCGTCGCGATCTACGTCGGCTTCGCGCTGCTCGGCTTTGTCGAGTTCGGGCCAGCCGGCGAACTCACGCTATTCTCCGGCCTGTTCGTGCTGCTGCTCGCTCCGGAATACTTCCAGCCGCTGCGCCAATTCGCGCAGAGCTACCACGACCGCGCCGGCGCCATCGCGGCGGCGGCCGAGCTGGCGCCTGTGCTGCAACCACCGGCCGTCACCGGGCAGCGGTCCGAGCCGCTGGCCACGGTTTCAGACACCGCCCTGGTGGAACTGCACAACGTCACGGTGCGTTACGAAGCGGATGCGCAGCCCGCACTGTACGGCCTGCAACTCCACATCCGGCGTGGCGAACAGATCGCGGTGGTCGGTCCGTCCGGGAGCGGCAAGTCCACGCTGCTGGCGCTCTGCGCTGGCTTCATCCAGCCCGAATCGGGCTCGGTCACCACGGGCGCGGCCGCCCGTCCCTTCGCCTGGATCGGGCAGCGCGGCCACCTGTTTCACGGCACCCTGCGGGAAAACCTTCTGCTTGGTGCACCGTACAACAGCAGCGACGCCGAACTCGGCGACGCGATGGCCTCGGCCGGCCTGCGCCTCGACGACCCGACCCTGCCGCAGGGCCTGGACACACCCATCGGCGAGGACAGCCGCGGGCTCTCGGGCGGACAGGCACAGCGCGTAGCCCTTGCGCGCGCCCTGCTTTCGCGAAGCCTGTTCTGGCTGCTGGACGAACCCACCAGTGCGCTCGACCCGCAGACGGAGGAAGACCTGCTGACACGCCTGCTCGCGCATGCGCGCGAACAGGGCATCACCGTGCTGGTGGCAACCCACCAGGAGTCGGTCTATCGCCGGCTCGGACGGATCGTCCGCCTCGCGGACGGGCAGCTGCAGGAGGACAACGGTGTCTGACCTGTCCTTCCTGCGCCAGCTGTTCCGGCGCCGCCGGGGCTGGACGACCCTGGCCTACCTGCTGATGGCGCTGACCTGGTCCGCGGCCATCGCGCTGCTGGCACTGTCGGGTTGGTTCATTACGGCTGCGGCGCTGGCTGGCGCGGGGCTGCTGCTCGGCTTTGACCTGTTCACCCCGTCCGCCGGCATCCGCGCCGCCGCGCTGCTGCGCACGCTGGCGCGCTATGGCGAACGCATCGTCGGGCACGAGGCCGTGTTGCGGGTCCTGGCGGATCTGCGCAGCGCCAGTTTCGCGGCCATCGCCCGGCTGCCACTGGCGGACCAGCGGCGGATGCGCAGCGGCGACCTGCAGCAGCGGCTGCTTGCCGACATTGACACGCTGGACGGAGTGCCGCTGCGAATTACCGGGCCGCTGGTGGCGGCGGCACTGGCGGTGCTGGGCGCCGCGGGTCTCGCCGGATGGCTGGCGCCCTGGCCGGCACCGCTGCTGATCGCGGGCGCCGCCGCAGCGACGCTGGCTGCTTCCGCAGTCGCCGCCCACTTCGGCCAGCCCCGTAGCCGGGCCCTGGTGGAGCGGCGCAGCCGCGAGCGGGTGGCGTTGCTGGACTACTTCGGCGGCCTCCCAGAACTGCTGGCCTATCGCCGCACCGGGTCGTACGAGGCCGACCTCCGGCGCCGCGAGCGCGAGCAGGCGCGAGCGGTGCTCCTGCAGGAACGCGTTGCACTGAGCGCGGACCAGGCGGTACAGGCCGTGGTCGCGCTCGGCGCGCTGGCAATGCTGGCGCTGGCGCTGGGATGGCATGGAGAGGGACAGATCAGTGCACCGGTCGCGGTGCTGCTGGCGCTGATGACCCTCGGGCTGAACGAGGCCTTGAGCAGCCTGCCGGGCGCGTTGTGGCGGAGTGGCGAAAGCCTTCAGGCTGCGTCGCGGCTGCGCCGCCTGGGCGTGTCGCCGCCGGGTACCGAGGGCCCGCCGGTGCAGCCGTTCTGCCGCTCCGGAGACCGGCCCGCTGACGCCACCTTCCGGGTCGAGGATCTGGCCGTGGGGTTTGTCGAACAGGCACCGCTGCTATCCGGACTCGCGTTCGAAGTCGAGGTCGGACGACCGCTGGTCATCCACGGGGCAAGCGGGCGCGGCAAGACCACGCTGCTCGAGACACTCGCCGGCGAACGCTTGCCGCTGGCCGGGTCGGTGGCGCTGGCCGGGCGCCCTCTGGAGCAGTGGCCGGAGCCGGTGCGCTACCGGGCGATCGGCTACCTTCCGCAGCAGAACACGCTGCTCGACGACACGGTCGCCGCAAACCTCCGGCTCGGGCTCCCCGGGCTGTCGGACGAGGAACTCTGGGCGGCGCTGGATACGGTGGAACTGGCGGACCCGCTGCGGCGGGAGGGATCCGGACTCGACTACCGCACCGGCGAACGGGGCCGGCGATTCTCGGGCGGGCAGGCGCGACGGCTGTCGCTTGCATGGCTGCTGCTTCGCGATCCACCCGTGGTGCTGCTGGACGAGCCCTTCGCCGGACTCGACGCGTCCCTGGAGGAGCGGATTCTCGCGCGCGTCACCCCGTGGCTGCAGAACCGCCGCGCGGTCCTGGTCACGCATGCGCCCGAGCGGCTGCCGGAGGGCTGGGCCCGCCTCGCGATCGGATCCGGCGGGCAGTGACCGTCGAAACCGCCGAGATGCCGGGAGCCGTGCGGTTCAGGGATCGCCGGGACGCCAGACGCCGGAGGCGGCCTGCGGAGGCTGCGACGGCGGTCCGGACTGTTTGCGGCTCTCGACGTCCACGAACACCGAGTCAGTGAACTGGGCCAGTTGCGAGAGGTAGTCCTTGCGCTGGGCCCCCGGCTCCGGCATTTGCGCCACCAGGTAGCCGATCACCGCGGCGAGGTACTGCACGCCAACGATCGGCTCGCGCGCCCGGGGGTCGGCCTCGATCAGTACGTCCTGGAGCTTCTGGATCAGGTCTCCGGACAATTGCAGGCTGTCGTCGCTCATCGTGGAGTCCATTCAGTCATTGCGGGTCGCACATAAGACTACGCGATACCAGTCCCGGGCAAAAACCGCGGCCGCGAAAGGGGACATCGCCCCGCCGCCAGGAGGCCGGGGCGCGAGCGGTTTGTCGGTGGGCTCGCCTCCAAAAAGCCCGCGGCAGAGTGGGCCAGGCGCAGCGGGCCCACCCTGCCGGACCCGGTGGTCAGGAACGGAAGACCAGGCCGCCGGCATCCGCGTCGATGCGCACCGTGGCGCCCGGCGCGAATTCCCCGGCCAGCAGCTTCTGTGCCAGCGGGTTCTCGACCTGCGTCTGGATGGCCCGCTTCAGCGGTCGTGCCCCGTAGACCGGATCGAAGCCCGCCTCGCCCAGCTGATCGAGCGCGGCCTCGCTGACCTCCAGCACGATGTCGCGCTCGGCGAGACGGTTGCGCAGGATGCCGAGCTGGATGTCGGTGATCGCCCGGATCTGCTGCCGCCCCAGCGGATGGAAGACCACCACGTCGTCGACCCGGTTGATGAATTCCGGCCGGAAGTGCTGCCCGACCACCTCCATCACCGCGGCCTTCATCTGCGGGTAGTTCTCCTCGCCGGCCATCTCCTGGATCAGCTGCGAACCGAGGTTCGACGTCATCACGATCACCGTGTTGCGGAAGTCCACCGTACGGCCGTGACCATCGGTCAGCCGCCCGTCGTCGAGCACCTGCAGCAGCACGTTGAAAACTTCCGGGTGCGCCTTCTCCACCTCGTCGAGCAGGATCACCGAGTAGGGCTTGCGGCGCACCGCCTCGGTCAGATAGCCGCCTTCCTCGTACCCCACGTAGCCCGGCGGTGCCCCGATCAGCCGGGCCACCGAGTGCTTCTCCATGAACTCCGACATGTCGATGCGCACCATCGCCTCGTCGGTGTCGAACAGGAAGGAGGCCAGCGCCTTGGTCAGCTCGGTCTTGCCGACGCCGGTCGGGCCGAGGAACAGGAAGGAGCCGTTGGGGCGGTTGGGGTCCGACAGCCCCGCGCGGGAACGCCGGATCGCGTTCGCGACCGCGCGCAGCGCCTCGTCCTGCCCCACCACGCGCCGTGCGATCGCCTCCTCCATCCGCAGCAGCTTGTCCCGTTCGCCTTCGAGCATCTTCGACACCGGGATGCCGGTCCAGCGCGAGACCACCTCGGCGACCTCCTCGTCGGTGACCCGGTTGCGCAGGAGCCGGGTCTCCCTGCCCTCCATCTCGGAAGCCTGCTCCAGCGCCTTCTGCAACTCGGGAATGCGCCCGTACTGCAGTTCGGACATCCGGTTCAGGTCGCCCGCACGCCGCGCGGTCTCCAGTTCCATGCGCGCGCGCTCGAGCTCCTCCTTCGTCTGCGCGGCACCGGTGACCGCCGCCTTCTCGGCCTTCCAGATCTCCTCCAGATCGGAGTATTCGCGCTCGAGCCGCCCGATCTCCTCTTCCAGCGCCGCCAGACGCTTGCGGGAGGCCTCGTCGGTCTCCTTCTTCATCGCCTCGCGCTCGATCTTCAGCTGGATCAGGCGGCGGTCGAGGCGGTCCATCTCCTCGGGCTTGGAATCGATCTCCATGCGGATGCGCGACGAGGCCTCGTCGACCAGGTCGATCGCCTTGTCCGGCAACTGGCGGTCGGTGATATAGCGCTGCGACAGCTGTGCCGCCGCGACGATCGCGGGGTCGGTGATCTCGATCCCGTGATGGACTTCATAGCGCTCCTTCAGGCCACGCAGGATCGCGATGGTGTCCTCCATCGTCGGCTCGTCCACCAGCACCTTCTGAAAGCGACGCTCCAGCGCCGCGTCCTTCTCGATGTGCTTGCGGTACTCGTCGAGCGTGGTCGCGCCGATGCAGTGAAGTTCGCCGCGGGCCAGCGCGGGCTTGAGCATGTTGCCCGCATCCATCGCACCCTCGGCCTTGCCCGCGCCAACCATGGTGTGCAGCTCGTCGATGAACAGGATGACCCGGCCCTCTTCCTGCGCCAGGTCCTTCAGCACGCCCTTGAGTCGCTCCTCGAAGTCGCCGCGATACTTCGCGCCGGCCAGCAGTGCGCCGAGATCGAGCGCGAGCACGCGCTTGTCCTTAAGGCCTTCCGGAACCTCGCCGTTGATGATCCGCTGGGCCAGGCCCTCGACGATCGCGGTCTTGCCGACGCCCGGCTCGCCGATCAGCACCGGATTGTTCTTGGTGCGACGCTGCAATACCTGGATCGAGCGCCGGATTTCCTCGTCGCGGCCGATCACCGGATCGAGCTTGCCCTGCTCCGCACGCTCGGTCAGATCCATGGTGTATTTCTCGAGTGCCTGTCGGGTGTCTTCGGCATTCGGGTCATCGACGCTGGCACCGCCGCGCATTTTCTCGATGGCCGTCTCCAGACTTGCCTGCGTCACGCCGGCCTTCTTCAGGAGTTCCGCCACCGCGCCGCGATCCTGCGCCGCCGCCAGCAGGAAGAGTTCCGAGGAGATGTACTGGTCCTTGCGCTGCTGCGCGAGCTTGTCGGATACGTTCAGCAGCCGGTTCAGGTCGTTGGAGACGTGGACCTCGCCGGGCGTGCCCTCGACCCGGGGCAGGCGACCGAGCGCTTCGCCGAGCGTGGAACGCAGCTGGTTCACATTGGCGCCGGCCTGCTCCAGCACGGGCCGCACGGTACCCCCCTCCTGGTTCAGCAGCGCCGCGAGCGCGTGCACCGGCTCGATGAACTGGTGGTCGCGGCCGACGGCCAGCGACTGCGCATCGGCCAGCGCCTCCTGAAATTTCGTGGTCAGTCGATCCATACGCATGGATGAGTTCCCCTCGGGAAGAAGTTTGATCTGACACACAAGTTGGGGGTATGTACGACCGTTTCAAGGGCCGGAGCGGCGTTGTGCACTGCGGCTGCATTCGGGGGTAGCTCGCGGTGGAGGGTGCCAGGCGGTGGAGGGTGCCAGGCCGCGGAGGGTGCCAGGCGGTGGAGGGTGCCAGGCGGTGGAGGGTGCCAGGCCGCGGAGGGTGCCAGGCCGCGGAGGGTGCCAGGCCGCGGAGGGTGCCAGGCCGCGGAGGGTGCCAGGCCGCGGAGGGTGCCAGGCCGCGG
>PWRV01000278.1 GCA_003563455.1 Thioalkalivibrio sp. | reverse complement strand
CCTCGACGGCAACGGACTGGGCGTCTCCGCAGAGGCTGTACAGGCGCGGGATGATTGCCCGTGCGAGTTCCGGCGCCCTGCCGGCCAGCAGGGCCGCTGGCTGCGGTCGCCTTGAGCGGACTTCGGCACGCTGCACCGCCTGCCCATCCCACTCGATGCGCAGTTCGACCCTACCCTCAGCGGGAATCGCCGTCGTCATTCAGAAAGGCCCCGCGGAGTACGCCGCGACGGTCGTAATCGCGCCCGGCGTTGCGCCGGAGCGCCGCGATCGGCCCGCCGCCCTGACGCTGGGGCTCAGGTGGCCGCAGGTCCGGGCCGGGCTGGAGCAGCAGAGCCAGCGTTTCAAACGCCACGGCGCGGGCAGCCGCCTGATCTTCGAAGCGATGCATCGGCGAGAATAGCGAGCAGGTCTCGTAGGGGCCGATGATGTCCTCCCGGGCGCCGATGAAGTCGACCGGGCCGCGCGGCAGCTCCCGCGTGCCGACCGTTCCCTCGGCAATCGGGTCGTCGTCGGGCAGGCGCAGCAGGTTCATCGACCACGGCGTGATCAGAACCCCCACGCGTGCGGCGCCGCTGCGCCGGAAGCCGATCGCCTCGACCGCGAGCCCTTCGTGCACCAGCGGCAGGTCCTGCATGCGTTCGCGCTGTATGCGACCGAAGACCTCCTCGAGCTGCCGCCGTACCGCTTCCGCTTCCTGGTTCAATGGGTGTCCCCCAGCGCTGTCTACCGGGGAGGTCCGGCGGCCGAGGGCAGCTCGAGATCACTGAAGAAACCGTCGAAATCGGTCTCGCCGCGCATTGCCGCCTCAAGGCTCTGCACCGCCTGATCGACTTGCCGGGCCTGTTCCGGGGTCAGAACCTCGCGGGCATGGTCCTGCAGCGCCAGCACCCAGGTGCCCACGGGCTGCGGCCCCACCAGCATCATGTTCAGCTGGCGCCGTTCGCCGCGTCGCTCGCACAGGGCGACGAATTCGCCCGCCTCGAGCACCTGCATCGGGATTCCAAGACACATCTCGTTTTCACCCCTTCAATCGGTCCGCCGGACGGTGCTTCAACGGCCACGAAGCGCGCCTGGCACCGCCCTCTAAGCAGAGAACCTTCCCACATTGGAACGGACCTGAATGTGATCTAGATCACCGCCGGAAAAGACCCAGTCGCGCATTCTTTGCCCAAGCATAAGAGAACGCTGATTTTTTCATACATTCTGCGACTTTCTCACACAAAGCGCAGGTCCGGCGGAGCCGACGCATGCCACTCCAGGCTGAAAGGGAAACGATGAGCACGAGCACAGACCGGGCCGAGCCCGCACCGCCCTCGTCCGTCGCCAGGACCCGAGAGGTGCTGGTTCTGGGTCTTGGCAACATCCTGCTGACCGACGAGGGTGCCGGCGTGCACGTCGTCAAGCAACTGGCGGATGCGCATGCGGGGATGGCGGACGTCGAGTTCATGGACGGCGGGACGCTGAGCTTCACGCTCGCGGACGCGATCGTCACCACGGACTCCCTGATCGTGGTCGATACGGCGGCTCTCGGTGCCGAACCGGGCACAGTGCAGGTGTTCGAGGGCGACGCAATGGATCACTTCGTCAGCACCGGCGCCAAGAGCAGCGTGCACGAAGTGAGCCTTTCGGACCTGCTGGCGATTGCCGCGCTCGAGGGGCTCCTGCCCCGGCGGCGGGCGCTGGTCGGGATCCAGCCGCAGGACTTCGACTGGGGCGACTGGCCAACGGGTGCGGTCGCCAGGGCCCTGCCCACCGCCGGCGAACGGGTGATGGAACTGGTCCGGAGGTGGCAGGCATGAGCCTGAAGGACATCGCGGTCAAGCTCGACTCGGGCCCCGTACCCGGCTCGTCCGAAACCACCGGGCTCGCCGTCGCTTTGTTGCGTGAGGTCGCCGATCACCTGAACACGGTATCGCAAGGCGGAGACCGGCAGGTGGTGGAGCTCACGAACCTCCCGCTCAGTGACGGCGACCTCCAGCTGCTCGAGGAGAAGCTGGGACGCGGAGAGGTCGAGGCCCGGATCAACGCCGCGGGCCCCACCGAGGTCTTCGAGACCGCATACCCCGGGGTCTGGTGGGTCAAGTACCTCGGTGAGGACGATCGCGTAATCACCCAGCAACTGGAGATCGGCACGGTCCCGATGATCCTCGAGGCCCATCGCGAAGACATTCAGGCGAGCGCCCGACAATTTCCGTCCACGTTCGACGAACTGGACCCGAAGCAACAGTGACCACTCGCAATCCAGCGACGACTTGCACAAAGGGGGTCGGCATGAAAGAGCACGATTTGACATTAGGCGAGGAACTGCGCCGCCAGGGCATTTCCAGGCGTTCCTTCCTCAAGTTCTGCGCGGGGGTGGCCTCCTCCATGGCCATCCCTGCCGCGATGGTGCCGGCAATGGCCGACTCGCTGGCTCAGGCCCGCAGGCAGTCGGTGATCATGATGGCCTATCAGGAGTGCACCGGCTGCCTCGAGTCGCTGACCCGGTCCTTCGCGCCAACGCTGGAGAACCTGATCTTCAACTTCGTATCGCTGGATTTCCAGCACACGCTGCAGGCGGCCGCGGGTGATCAGGCGATCGAGGCAATCCAGACCGCGATGGAGGAGAACTGGGGCAAGTATCTCCTTCTCGTGGACGGCTCCATCCCGCTGAAGGACGACGGGATCTACTCCGTATCGCACGGCCAGAGCCACCTGGACTCGCTGCGCGAACTGAGCGAAGGCGCGGCCGCGATCGTCAGCATCGGCACCTGCGCGAGCTTCGGCGGTGTCGGTGCGGCCAACCCCAACCCGACGGGCGCAGTCGGAGTCGACCAAATCATTACCGACAAGCCGATCCTGAACGTGCCGGGCTGCCCCCCGATGCCCGAGGTGATGACCGGCGTGCTGACCAGCTTCCTCGCCTTCGGTGCGCTGCCCGAGGTGGATCGCCTGAAGCGGCCGAAGGCTTTCTTCGCCGACACCATTCACGACCGCTGCTACCGGCGCACTTTCTACGATCAGGGCAAGTTCGCCTACAGCTTCGATGACGAAGGCGCGCGCAAGGGCTGGTGCCTGTACCCGCTCGGCTGCAAGGGCCCGATTACCCACAATGCCTGTGCAACCCTGAAGTTCAACCAGGGCGTCAGCTGGCCCATCCAGTCCGGTCACGGCTGCATTGGCTGCTCCGAGCCCGATTTCTGGGACAAGGAAGGCTTCTACAAGCCGCTCTCGGCCGGCCAGTGGGGTACCGCGGAAGGTATCGCGATCGCGGCTGCCGCCGGTGTGGCACTGGGAGCGGCATCGGCCGTCATGTCCCGTCGTAACCAAGACAAGATCTCGGGAGGCAAGTAGCCATGACACTCCTTGACTTTGCACGTGGACCCGCGATGCAGATCGCGATCATCATTTTCGTGGTAGGCATCGTCTGGCGCCTGGTCGGCGTCTGGGCCCTGCGCCAGAAGAAGGATCTATCCGAGCCCCGCCAGAAGGGCGCCTGGATCGGAGGCATCAAGGGCCTGTTCGTTCACGCCTGGCCCTACAAGCCGTTTGTCCCCAAGGTCGGCACCCAGTACATCGTCGGCTACGTGATTCACCTTGGCCTGTTCATCGTGCTGATCTTTGGCACGCCGCACATGCTCTTCTTCGCCGACATCGTGGGCTTCACCTGGTGGACCCTGCCGGGCGGCGTGATCACCGCGGTGGCCGTGATCACCACACTCGCGCTGTTCATCGCGCTGATCAAGCGCCTGGTCAACCCGGTGCAGCGGATGATCTCCAACTTTGACGACTACGCCACCTGGTTCGTGACCACCGCACCCTTCGTCACCGGTCTGATGACCACGATGGGCATGTGGCCGCACTACGAGACCGGACTGGCGATCCATCTTCTGAGCGTCTGGCTGCTGCTGATCTACTTCCCGTTCGGCAAGCTGATGCATTCCTTCTGGTTCGTGGTGTCCCGTTACACCACCGGTTCCCGCTTTGCGCGTAGAGGGGGCATGGCATGAGTAATACAACCGTTACCGAAATCGAGCTCGACTTCGAATCCAAACGCTTCTCCGTTACCAAGCCCGAGGAACGCTTCGACGTTCAGGGCGACATGACCGATGACGAGCGCATCGAGAAGGCGATGGTGAATTTTGCCAAGGACTTCGGAAGGGTCAGCGCGACCTATATGGAGGCCTGCATCCACTGCGGTGCCTGTGCCCACGCCTGCCCGTTCTACGAGGCCAGCGGCAACCCGCGCCACACCCCGATCTGGAAGCTCGAGCCGTTCAAGCAGGCCTACAAGCGGGAGGCCGGACCGCTGGCCTTCCTGTACAAGACCCTCAATCTGAAGCCGAAAGTTACGGTCGACGAGCTCAAGGAGTGGCAGGAACTGCTGTACGACACCTGCACCATGTGCGGTCGCTGCACGATGATCTGTCCGATGAGTATCGACATCGCGACCCTGGTCGGCATGGCGCGTCACGCGATGTTCCACGCCGGACTGGTCCCGCACGAGCTCTACACGGTTACCGCGAAGGCACAGAAGGAAGGCAGCCCGCTGGGTGCCACACCTTCGGTCTTCGAGGACCGTGTCGAGTGGATGGGTGACGAACACGAAGTCGAAATGCACATCGACGAGGACCAGGCTGACGTGCTCGTGCTGATGTCGTCCATCGAGATCCAGAAATACCCGGAATCGATGGCGGCCACGGCGAAGATCCTGAACCACATGGGCAAGTCCTGGACCTTCCGGACCGACGGCTACGAGGCGACCAACTTCGGCATGCTCTCCGGCAACACGGGCTGGCAGAAGGACATGTCGATGAAGGTGATCGCCACCGCCGAGAAGATCGGCGCGAAGCTGGTGATCCTGCCGGAATGCGGCCACGCCTACCAGGCACTGCGCTGGCAGGGGGCGAACATGTACGGCAAACCCCTGCCCTTCAAGATCCAGCACATCTCCGAGTTCCTGGCCGATGCGGTCGATGCCGGAGACCTGAAGCTGAAGACCGTGAACAAGTCCGTCGCCTTCCACGATCCGTGCCAGGTCTCGCGCCGTGGCGGCGCCACCCCGGCACCCCGAAAGGTGCTCGAGGCGCTGGGCGTCGAACTCCGGGAGGCCGAGAGCGGTGGCAACATGAACCTCTGCTGCGGCGGTGGCGGCGGCGTGATCACGATCCACCGCGCCGACACGCTCCGCTACAAGATCATGGCCAACAAGTTCCGGCAGCTTGATTCGACCGGAGCGGAGATGATGGTCACGAGCTGCTCCAACTGCCGCCAGAACTTCGATGAGAGCGGCGAGAAACTGAGCTGGGGCAAAGACATGAACAGCCTGCTCGAACTGGTGGCTGAAAACCTTGTAGAGGATGCTAAGCGATGAGCGCAGATAGAGTTGTTGTTGATCCCATTACCCGTATCGAGGGTCACCTGCGCATCGAGGCGGAGACGGACAACGAAGGCCGTATCCAGAGCGCATACAGTTCCGGAACCATGGTGCGCGGCCTTGAAATCATCATGCAGGGCCGCGACCCGCGCGACGCCTGGGCCTTTACCCAGCGCATCTGCGGCGTCTGCACGCTGGTCCACGGGATGGCGTCCATCCGTTCGATCGAAGACGCGCTGGACTACCCGATCCCGCCGAACGCCCAGCTGATCCGCAACATGATGACCGGGGCCCAGTACATCCACGACCACGTGATGCACTTCTATCACCTGCACGCGCTGGACTGGGTCGACGTGGTCTCCGCACTCGATGCCGATCCCAAGGCGACATCGGAGCTGGCGCAGTCGCTCTCGAACTACCGGAACAATTCGCCCGGTTATTTCGCCGACGTGCAGACGAAGGTGAAGAACCTGGTCGAATCGGGCCAGCTCGGCATCTTCGCGAACGCCTACTGGGGCCATCCCGAGTACAAGCTCCCGGCCGAGGCAAACCTGATGGCCGTGGCGCACTACCTCGATGCCCTGTCCTGGCAGCGCGATGTGGCCAAGCTGCACGCGGTGTTCGGCGGGAAGAATCCGCACCCGAACTTCGCGGTCGGCGGCGCGCCGACGGCGTTCAGCGGCGGCCCGGGCGGCACTGGCCAAACGACGTTCAACGACACCGGCCTCAGCATCGTCCGCGACGCGATCCTGCAGATGCAGGAATTCGTCGAGCAGGTCTACCTGCCGGACACCCTCGCGATCGCCAGCTTCTACAAGGACTGGTTCGAGCGGGGCGAGGGCGTGGGCAACTTCCTGACCTGCGGCGATTTCCCGGCGCAGGGATACGGCGACGTGTCCGACTATCTGATTCCGTCAGGCGTGATCCTGGACCGCGATCTGTCAACGATCCACCCGCTGGATCTGAACGACCCGGAGCAGGTACAGGAGTTCATATCCCACTCCTGGTACGACTACGAGGACGGCAAGGACGTCGGGCTGCATCCCTACGACGGCGAAACCAAGCTGAACTACACGGGTCCGCAGACGCCGTATTCGCATCTCGAGGTCGAAAACGACTACTCGTGGCTGAAATCCCCGCGCTGGCGCGGGCGCCCGATGGAGGTCGGCCCCCTCGCCCGGGTGCTGATGCTCTACGCGAGCGGCCACGAGCCGACGCGAGAGCTCGCCACGATGGCCCTGACCCAGCTGGACCTGCCGGTCGAGGCGATGTTCTCGACCATGGGCCGCACCGCAGCCCGGACGCTCGAGAGCAAGATCATCGCGGACAACATGATGGTCTGGTACGACAACCTGGTGGCCAACCTGAAGGCCGGGGACCTCAAGACCTTCAACGACGACATGTGGAACCCGAAGACCTGGCCGAGCCACGCGAAGGGTGTCGGGTACATGGAGGCCCCGCGGGGCGCGCTGACCCACTACTCGGTGATCGACGACGGCAAACTGACCAACTACCAGGCGGTGGTGCCCAGCACCTGGAACGCCGGGCCGCGTGATGCCGAAGGCCAGCCGGGTCCCTACGAGGCTGCACTGATGGACAACCACCAGCTGGCGGTCGAGGGGCAGCCGCTGGAGATCCTGCGCACCATCCACAGCTTCGACCCCTGCCTCGCCTGCGCGGTGCATATGGTCGGACCGGACGGGAAGCCGGGCGTAACGGTCAAGGTCAGCTGACCGAACCGCCGGGGGCACTGAATGTGCTCCCGGCTTTCTGGCCTTCACGGCCAGCACGGGGCCGGAGGAGCGATCCTCCGGCCCTTTTTTGTCCTCGCCCTGCAGGAGGCCCGCCCCCTGGCCGATCCGGCGTCGAATCGGCGAGAGGGCTCGCCTCCTGCAGCATGGGGGCGCACAGATACGTCCGAGAACGGCTCAGGAACGGTCGGCCACCGCCACCAGCTGCCGATCCCGCCAGAGGCAATAAAACACCCAGAGGAAGACCGGCACATTCATCAGCAGACCATAGAGCAGCGGCACGAGCCCGAGTTGCGGTAAGTGCAGGATCGCAAAGGCCACCATCATCGCCACCCCGGCGTTCTGAACCCCCACCTCCACCGTGATCGCGCGCGAGCTGTCCCGGGGGAGTCCGAACTGCCGCGAGGCCTGATAACCCATCGCCATGGCCGACATGCACAGCAGCAGCACGGCGAGCGTCTCGAGGCTCAACAACGCCGGAAGACGCTGATGGTAGGCCAGAAACAGTGCCAGAACGATGCTGACCATCGCCACACCGGTGAAGATCTTTACCAGGGGCAGCCAGGCCTGAACAGCGCGGTCGCCCAGCCACCGCCGCAGCGCCATCCCCAGCGTCACCGGTACCACTGTCACCAGCAGGAGTTGCCCCACGGTGCTCCAGTAGGGAAGCAAAAATCCTTCAGCGGCAAGACCCAGCAGCTGGAAATTCCAGCCCATGATCAGCGGCAGGGTGAAGGGGACCAGCATCGCCGCGACTGCGGTCAGGCTGACCGACAGCGCGAGGTCCCCCTGCACGAGGTAACTGAACATGTTCGAAGTCGCCCCGCCCGGGACCAGTGCCACAAGCAGGAGACCCGCGGCCGCCATCGGCGGCAGCGGCAGCAGCAGCACCAGCCCCCAGGCCAGCAGTGGCAGCGCGACCATCTGCAGTCCGAGGCCCAGTGCCACCCGTTGCGGGTGCTGCAGTACCCGTGCAAAGTCTTCGCGGGTGAGACTCAGTCCCATGGCCAGCATCACGCTCGCCAGGATCCACGGCAATACCACTTGCGGTAACCACTCCCCCGCCATTTCGCTCCCTTTTCGCGCCAATTACAGCCGGGTCCGTCTGACCCGAATACAACGGGGCCGCGGATGCTAGACTGCCGCCGCGCCGGGACCACGGGACCATCGCTCGCGGATTCGTTGCGTTGCGGCTCGACGCGCAGGATAGCAGTCACCCTGCTTCCGGCGCACACTTCCCGGCACGAATCCGGTTAAGCCGGTGGGCGCAAGCCCGAACGCTCGGCGCCGGGGAGATCACCGTAATGCGGAATGACGAGGATGTGCAGAACTTGAACTCCCTTCAGATCTGGTCGCAGACGGTTCGGCCACGGACCCTTCCCGCAGCGTTGGGCCCGGTCCTCCTGGGACAGACACTGGTGGTCGTGGGCCACTTCTCCTGGATCACCGCGGTTCTGTGCGTGGTCTGTGCACTGGCACTCCAGATCGCGGTGAACCTCGCCAACGATCTCTTCGATGGACTGTCGGGTGTGGACCAGGCGGACCGTCTCGGTCCCACGCGAGCCCTGCAGAGCGGATTGCTGAGCGCCGGGCAGCTCCGCGTCGGCCTGGGCCTCACGCTGGGCATCGCAGTGGTGAGCGGGCTTTGGCTGATAGTCGCCGGCCACTGGCTGCTGTGGGTGCTCGGGGCGCTGGCGCTGCTCGGCGTGCTGGGCTACAGCGGCGGACGCCGCCCCTACGCGAACCGTGCGCTGGGCGAGGTCGCCGTCTGGTTCTTCTTCGGGCCGGTGGCCGTGCTGGGCAGCCTGCTCGCCCACCGCAGTCCGATCGGCCTTGACGCGATCCTGGCGTCGGTCCTGGTGGGCCTGCCCGTCGCCGCGATTCTGGTGGTGAACAATCTGCGTGACCGCCACGGCGACGCGCGGGCCGGGAAACATACGCTGGCGGTCCGGATCGGCCCGCAGAACACCCGGCGGCTGTTTGCCGTTCTGCTCGTGGTTCCGGTTCTCGTCGCCCTGCCGCTCGGGCTGCCGGGCTGGACCTGGCTTGCGTGGGTCGCGCTGCTCGCCGGAGCCGCTCTATTGAGCCGGGAAGCCGCGAACCGGGACGCTCACGCGCTGAATCCCCTGCTCGGCTGGACCGCGATGTTCTCCCTGCTCTTTGCGCTGTGGCTGGCCATCCGATACGGAGGCATCTTCCTTTGAGCGCACGGCCACAGGATAGCGTGCGCCGGGGTTCTGGACACGAAGCGCGCCCCGGCGGACCCTGCCAACGGACCGCTTCTTTCCGAGGATCGACACGATGAGAGCGCAGGCCCCAACGGATACCGGATCAGACACCTGCAGCCGCAACCTTCGGCTCGTCTTCGGGGCCAGCGGCTACATCGGTACCCACCTCGTGCCCCGTCTGCAGACTGCAGGTTTTCATGTCCGGGCGGCGGCGCGTTCACCGGAGGTTCTCGAGGCCCGTGAATGGACCGGGGTCGAATGCGTTGCCGCCGATGCGCTGAAGCCGGAGACCCTGGAACCCGCACTGCGTGATGTCGATACGGCCTACTACCTGGTGCACTCGATGGCCGCCGGCCGCAACTTTGGCCGGATCGACCTCGAGGCCGCGGCCAATTTCGCGACGGCAGCGGCCGCCGCAGGCGTGCGCCGCATCGTGTATCTGGGCGGGCTGGTGCCACCGTCCGCCGACACCGAGCACATCGTCTCCCGCCAGCGCACCGGCGACCTGTTGCGCGAGGGAGACGTGCCGGTCACCGAGATCCGGGCCGGCATTATCGTGGGACCGGGATCGGCTGCCTTCGAAGTGATGCGCGATCTGGTATTCCACCTTCCCGTGATGATCACGCCGCGCTGGGTCCTCGCGAAATCCCCGCCCGTCGCACTGGAGAATCTGATGGATTACCTGGTGCGGGCGCCGGACGTGCCCGGGACCGAGGGCAGAATCCTCGATGCGGCCGGTCCGGAACACCTGACCTACGCGGAGATGATGCGCATACTGGCCGAGGAAGCCGGCAAACGGCCGCCCCGCATTATCCCGGTGCCGCTGCTCACCCCCCGCCTGTCCTCGTACTGGTTGCGCTTCGTCACCGCCGTCCCCACCCCGGTCGCCCGGGCCCTGATCGAAGGCATGCGCCAGGACTTCATCGCCGACAACGAGGAGATCCAGCGGCTGATGCCGCAGACGTTGCTGGATTTTCGTGCCGCTGTGCGCGCGGCCTTCGAGGCAGAGCGCCGCCACGAGATTGCCGCCCGCTGGACCGAGGGGGCTTTTGCGTTCCGGGACTACCGGCCCGACTACGCCTACTATGCGAAGCGCGCCGGCGGCGAGGCGGTCGCGAAGGCTCCGGTCGCGGATGCGTGGAGGGTGGTCACCTCGATCGGCGGCGCCAATCGGTACTTCTACATGAACACGCTATGGAAGACCCGCGAGATCCTCGACTGGATGGTCGGCGGACCGGGCCTCAGTTACGGCCGGCGAGACCCCGACGAGCTCCGGGTCGGCGACACCGTCGATTCCTGGCGGGTGATCGCGATGCAGCCCCAGCGGCGCTTGACACTGTTCTTCGGCATGCGTGCACCGGGCTCGGGAGTACTGGAATTCGAGCTGGT